>NZ_JAUBTV010000077.1:0-5930 GCF_036705145.1 Microcoleus sp. B5-D4
GACAGGGCAGATTCAATGTTTCCGGCTGTTGCTCTCCAATTCGGTTGAGCATTTACTCTTTCAAAGTGACATTATAGATACTAATTCTCCCACGAAGTTTCAAGCAAGCGATCGCCTGCACGTTATGTAACGATCACGAAGTCGCCAAGGTTTGACCTCTCTCAACCGCTGTAGACGAGCCTTCGCCGTAACTGTCTTGCTCCCATCCCAAGCTTTCTAGCGATATGTTCTAAACAATCTGCGCTTAATTGTCCAACCTCTATTACTATTTTGGTTAATTTATCCCTGGATAAATATTTTTTCCACTTCTGCAACACTAAAAAACGTTTCATAAAACTCAGCTTCATCAGTTTGTCGATGATAAATCGCCTTGGGCAGCACCGACAATTTAATAAATATACTAGAAGCAAATTCCCGCTCGGAATTGAATCCGATTGAGAGAGTGTGACACTATATAAAACAAGAATTGAGTTGGGGAATTTATGAAAATTTAGATGCTCTTAAAGAAAAAGTTCGCGCTTTTATTGAAGAATTTTCAATTGAAACAATCGCATCTATAACGGGATGGGATTATATTCTATCAGTCTTGGCTACTGTTGCATGACTTTGGAGAATTGGCATCACTTAGAAATTTGAGCAAATTTGTTTCTTTAAATTGACTAATAATTATGTTTGCATTGCTCTGACTAGGTTCTGTCCAAAATGACATATTACTGAACTGCTCAAATAAGTCAGGTGGTAAAATAGTAGTTCGAGGTTTATACTCGACTTTAGACTGTATTTTATGCAATCCCGGAGTGTTCAATTTCTTGTCAAACTCTCGTTCATCATATTCTACATTTTCAAAGTCATGCTCAAAAAAATCTTCTCCCAAAAATTTATAAATCACTTTCATTACTCGATCGGGATTTTGGGTTAATATTTCATAATCGACTAGGAGTAAAATTTCGCTATTTTCGCTATAAAAAGCTTCTTTTAAGGCATTATAAGAAAAGCCTATTAAGCGATCGCCCTGCATTAATGCCTCGGTTCTACTATATACTGTACGGCGTTCTGATGGACTACCAAATAGCCTAGAAACATCAAAGGTATTCTGACGAAGTAATCGCTCGATACTATCCGCAATCCAAGCAATATTCCTAACACAACAGATTACCTTGGCATAGGGAAATAAATTTCTGATAAGAGGCAATTGGCTGCACCAACGCCGATTGGTATCAAAAACGATCTCCTTATCTGCTTGGGGCTGATAATAACCTGTAAAAATGCCTTGAACGATCGCACGTTTCTGTTGCGTTGAAATAAAAACGGAGTGTTCGCTATCTTCGCCCATTGATTCGAGCATCTGCTCTATCAATAGGGAGACGGGAGAGGACATAGCAGCATGGAAGCGAGGATTTTGTCGCAGCAGAGCGGCCATTAAGGTAGAGCCAGAACGTGGCAACCCTGATATAAAATGAAATTTACAATCTAGCATTTAATTTCCTACTGATTTCATTAAAAAAATTATAATTTTGGAAATAAAGGAAATCGTATTAATTATTCCCATACAAACCGCTACAATAGTATAATTGTCTTAATAAATAATAAACCTTTATTTTTGTTTTGCTAGGATAAAGCGTTACCAGGCTCAACATTTGTTTCTCTGGAATAGTAAAATATGGCTCTTTCGGAGTTGCTATGCTTTTGTTCACTTAAGAACATTTTTATTTCTTTTCTCTTCTTCCACTCTCCCGCTCTCCCCCTCTACTCAAATAGCATAGTTAAGTACGGAAGATCCTATAGTACACCATTTAATAGAGAAAAATTATTCTGTTTAGTAAGTTAAAGAATTTTGTAATAAAGTTTAACAATACGTTTTATAACTTATTATATTATATGGTTAGTGTTGGTAGAATATTAAATTAATCCACAAGTAGCCTGTTTACTGCAAACACTGAACAGCCGACTATGAGTATCAGGCAGCACATTTATAGGAAAGCTGAAGTTTCCACCACAAAAGCTTCCACAAACCAGAAATTTCAGATGCGCCAGTTCGCTACTAAACCCCAACTCAAACAGGTATCGCTGCGAGAGCAACTTTCGTTCCAAAGTCAAGGCAATCTATTGGGACGGACGCGAGTTTCTCCTAGAGCAACAATTCAACCCAAGATTACCATCGGCGCACCAAATGATAAATACGAACAGGAAGCCGATCGCATAGCTGATGCAGTTATGAATATGTCTGCACCCTCCCCAGATGCAGGGTCAAAACAACCCTTAGCTGCCGCTGTTACCCCGATCGCTGCTACAGATAGCGGCTCGGCACAAACTGCACCAGAAGGTACAGCGTCTGCTGCTAGTAGCGGTCAAGAGAGTCAACTGAATCTCGATGGTAGCGGCGGAAGCCCATTACCCCAGAATGTCCGATCCTTCATGGAACAGCGTTTCGGTGCTGATTTCAATCACGTGCGCGTGCATACCGACTCAAATGCGGTACAGATGAATAAGGAATTAAATTCCCACGCCTTTACATACGGCAGTCATATATATTATGGGGCAGGGAAATCTCCAGGGGAAGACCACTTAACCGCTCATGAACTTACCCACGTTATACAGCAGACTGGAAGTGGGTAGACTCAGATCTTGTACCAGGGCTAAAAACAGGGTTTCTTGCAAATAGCTAAACCCGAAACCCTTAATTTTTCGTAAAAAAACCCAGTTTTTCAAGCCTTGTTGAGAATGATGCAAAATCTGAGTAGAGGGGAAACACGGAAATATGGAAAAAACAAAAGGCTAAACTATTCCTTCCAGCCGAGTCTTCCCTGTTTACTATGACCGCTTCTTACCTGAGTTTTTTCTTTTTCTTACCGTATTTTCCCCTAGTCTTACCCCTTTCCCCTTCTTATGGATGAGATATTCACTCAAGGCCCAACGCTTGAAACTGAAAACGGCGATTGGTATGAGGCAAATCGCCGTTACTTAATAGCTGCTCTAGCACAAATGGAAGCAACCTTACGACGACAGGCGACACCCAATTTCCTAGTTAAGCAAACAGCACTACAGAATACAGCACAAATTGCAGCCGCGATGTCTCCTCCACCTGCTCTGGAAAAGTTCTGTAATACTTTCAATTTGTTGGATTTCGATCGGGATTTGCTACTCTTGTGCGCTGGGATGGAATTGGATGCAAACTGGGGGAATTTGTGTGCTGAGGCTGCCGGAAATTCACAGCAAACTTATCCAACTTTTAGTCTGGCGCTGAGGGTGCTATCAGCACCGGATTGGGCAGCGTTGACACATGATGCACCATTGCGTTGGTGGCAAGCGATCCAAGTTGGGCCGGGAAACTCCCTAATGCAGTCCCCCCTAAGAATCGATGAACGGGTGTTGCACTACTTGTTGGGAATCGAACATCGGGACGAGCGATTGGTTAACTATGTCAAACCCTTGCCGAACCAAGATATTCAGGAATTAGGCTTGCCACCATCTCACCACCAATTGGTAAAGCAAATAGCAGGGATATTGGGAAGTACGGATGGTCTTAATTATCAAATTGTCCAGTTGTGCGGTTCGGATCTGGCTGAAAAAACCGCGATCGCAGCAGCAGCTTGTGCAATGCACGGATGGAATCTGCACGCGATGGCGGCGGACGGAATTCCGACGGACACTGACGACTTAGAGAATTTAATGTGCCTGTGGGAACGAGAAGCACTTTTGAGCAATAGTGTTTTACTCCTAGAGTGCGATGCAGTCGATCCAAACGACCAAAATCGAGATAATGCGATCGCAAGGCTGATTGAAAACAGTAGCAATCCCCTCATTGTCAGCGTTAGCGATCGACGGCATCCCCGGAAGCGTCCATTAATTACATTTGATATTGAGAAGGCAACATCTAGCGAACAGCAAGCCATTTGGCGATCGGCTTTGGGTCACTTGGCAGACAATCTCAATGAGTGTGTAGAAAAGATCGTGGCAAATTTTAACCTCAGTTCTCCGGCAATTTACGCGACTTGTAGGGAAGTGCAAAGCCAGGACGACACCAGAGAGGGATTAGACGTTGCCTTGTGGGAAGCTTGTCGGATGCAAGCGCGATCACGTATGAATGGATTAGCTCAACGCATTGAATCAGCAGCTACTTGGGAAGATCTCGTATTGCCAGACAATCAACGCGATATCTTACGGGAAATTTTGGCCAACGTTCGGCAACGTACAAAAGTTTATCAAAGCTGGGGATTTGCCGACAAAAGCACTCGCGGCTTAGGAATTAGCGCTCTATTTGCTGGAGCGAGCGGTACTGGTAAAACAATGGCAGCCGATATTATTGCTAAGGAATTGCGACTGGATTTATACCGGATCGATCTAAGTGCAACCATTAGCAAGTACATTGGCGAAACGGAAAAGAACTTACGGCGCATATTCGACGCGGCGGAAGCTGGCGGGTGTTTGCTGCTTTTTGACGAAGCTGATGCTCTGTTTGGTAAGCGTTCTCAAGTGAAAGACAGTCACGATCGCTATGCCAACCTGGAAATTAGCTATCTGCTACAGCGGATGGAATCTTACCGAGGATTAGCGATTCTGACTACTAACTTAAAAGATTCTATAGACCGGGCATTTTTGCGCCGCATTCGTTTCGCGATCGAGTTTCCCTTTCCAGATGCCGAACACCGCGAACAAATTTGGCAGCGTATCTTCCCCAAACAAACACCTACACAAGGGCTGGACTTTTGCAAGCTAGCCAAACTAAATGTTGCGGGTGGAAATATTCGCAATATTGCTCTAAATGCCGCTTTTACTGCTGCCGATACAGGAGAACCTGTGATGATGAAGCATATATTACAAGCAGCAAAAAGCGAATATATTAAGTTGGAACGACCCCTTACAGATATGGAAGTAAAGGAATGGGTATGATAGCTAAAAAATTGTCGATATTTAATACTACTTAGCGGTTGCATTAGATGATAAAAATCAGGCTTATTCCTATCTCAATGAAGAATTAGCATAAACTTCGCCTGTAAGCAGATCTGCTAATAAGACCAGCGTCAATAAAAAGCATCCATTTCAACAGAGTGTTTTAATATGACGAATCCTACAAATTTTGTGCAAACAGTCCTTGTATGCGATGGACAAAACAACGCGGTTAACTTAGGAAAAAAACCTCAATTTAAAATTGAGAAAACAATTACTCTAGAAGCTTGGATTTGTGTAGCAGCTCAAAAAAAATATGCTGGAATTATTAGTAACATTTTCAAATCGGGCGCAACAGAAAGTGGATATGGTCTGCTCCTTGATGGCGAGAGTGGGATTTACTTTGGGTTAAAAGTTCCTACACTCGGAATTCAGTATCTTAGTAGCGGAGCGAACACGATTACCCTCAACAAGTGGCATCATATTGCGGGAACTTATGATGGTCAGGAAATGAAATTGTATGTCGATGGCGTAGAAAAAGCTAAACAAGCATATACAGGAAATAACATCAATTACAATCCCGAAAATGACTTGTTATTTGGGATGTATAAAGATAATAATGCCTTTCTCGCCTTTCCTGGAAAAATAGCGGAAATCCGAATTTGGAAAATCACTCGTACCCAACAAGAAATTCAAAATAATTTCTCCCAACGTCTGGCAGGAAATGAGTCAGGATTGGTGGGGTATTGGCCTTTAAATGAAGGCAGCAACAATATCGCTCATGAGCGAACCAGTAAGACCAATCATGGTGTGATTAATGGGGCTAACTGGGAACAATCACAAGTACCATTAACAAAGCAGCCAGTCCTTACATTTAATGGACAAGACAACGCGATCGACTTAGGGAAAAAACCTGAATTTAAAATTGAGAAAGCAATTACTCTAGAAGCTTGGATTTGCGTAGCGTCTCAAAAAGGATACGCTGGAATTATTAGTAATATTTACGATACTGGCGCAACCGAAAGTGGATATGGTCTGCTCCT
>NZ_JAUBTV010000077.1:6030-13926 GCF_036705145.1 Microcoleus sp. B5-D4
CGACCCAGTGGATGACCAACCCAGTTCTCCAGAGCCAACCGACCCAGTGGATGACCAACCCAGTTCTCTAGAGCCAAATGAACAGTTTATCCCAAGCGAAAAAGAAGAACCTGTAGAACAGAGCGAACCTACAACCGATTTTGCAGCAATGGGGACAAAGCCCGATAATCCTAAAACCGCATCATGGATTAAGTTAAAACCTGCACGCCATCAAGTCGCAATTTACGGGCAGATTAGCGATGCCGAAACTGGGTTGACCATTCAGAATGCTTTAGTGGAGATAACGCAAATGCCAGAAACTTTTAAACAGTGGTTGGTATTGCGATCGCAACAGTACGGAAGTAAATGGGAGACTCTTGAAAATCGCCCAGACCGGAAGAGAACAGCGATTGATGGGTATTTTTACTTTTTGGATTTGCCCGAAGGTGAATATACCTTAACTGCATCCCTACCGAGTGCTGGCACCTGCTACGGCACTGCTCAAGTGAAAGCGATCGCAAGTCGAGATGCCAAAAGCAACTACGTGAAAACTGCCGCTAACATGACTCTGCCACCAACAGCCATAAAGGGTAAAATAACAGATTTAAATGGAACTCCTATAGTTTTAGCAAAAATACGAATTGCAGGAACTACCAATTATATTTTTAGTGACAGCAAAGGGAACTATCTGTTTGGCGGTCTAGAAACTTCAAAACCTCCGTTAAAGCGCACAGTTAATATCCATGTTTCGGCGCGAGGCTTCCAGTCAGTTTCCCAAAGCACACAACTCAGCCAAGGAGTAGTGCAAAACTTAAACTTCGTTCTTACAAGCAGCTAAAGAAACTGCCAAACATAAAAAGTTCTTTTATACAAAGAGTTATCATGTTTGCTTGCTAAGTGGAACTATTTTTCCCTTTTAAGGAGGTTAAAATTTTTTCTTAACTAAAACTAATTTGAGTTACAATGTTTTCCCACTACACGCAATGTCAAAAATCAGTCAGGAAGGCAAAGAATGCTTGACGACTTAGATAAAACTCTAGAAAAAGTGCTTAAGCAAGAACTCCCGTCTGCCTTAGCCGAGCGCATCAGCATTAGCTTTGCTACTCCCGACGCGGAATTTCCTACTAAGGTGCAACTGCCAGCAATCAACCTTTTCCTCTATGACGTGCGGGAAAACTTGGAATTGCGAAACACCGAATGGCTTGTGGAACGTCACGGTAACGGCACGGCAACCAGAAAGCGTCCCCCAGTTAGGGTAGACTGCTCTTACTTTATTTCGAGTTGGCCAGTAGATCGATCGGACGCACAAACAGAACATCGCTTACTGGGTGAGGTGATGAAAGTGCTGTTACGCTATCCTCAAATCCCACCTGAATTTCTCCAGGGAACGCTTCAAGGACAGCAACCTCCCCTGCGAGTAGAAAGTCTGCGACCCTCGCAGTTACAAAGTATGGGAGAATTCTGGCAAGCAATGGGAGGAAAACCTAGAGCAATACTGAACTATACTGTGACCCTCTCAGTAAATGTTCACGAAGCTTCAGAGAATGTCCCCCTTGTTACGGATAAGAACATTTAGGGACAAGGGGAAAAGGGGGAAAGGGAAAAAAGGGAATAAAAGAATTCAACTTTCCTAATCGTCGCCCTCACTAAATACAGAGTCCCTGTAATCTAAAAATTGCTGCTTGAGAGTGCAAACAATAAAAAGGGAGAAAAATCTATGAATTTCCCCCTTTTTCTGCGCTTTTTGGACTCATTGCTACGCTGCTAGAGGACCTCCCAAACCCTTGCCATAGTCCCTCTGGATTCTAGCGGTGGGTTGGGCAGACTGTGCTTTTCCGGCACTGCTAATGAGCTTAGGTTGAACCATTGCTCTGGGAGAGACTTGTACCTGACTCAATACGTTAGCTTCGGGCTGTGGGGAAACTTGCTTTTCTGGAGTAGCTTGTTGCGATCGAGCAGCAGAGGTGAATGGGCGTGGCTCAAACTTCTTGCTCACCGGAGTCCTAGTTGAGGAAGCTGGTGCTTTTCTGGAGACGTGCTGTTTAGTTGCCATAATCTCACCTACGAAAATTTACTGGTGTCTTGGGACTGATCGCTATTTAGCTAGCGGTCCTCCTACAGAGTAATCATCTCTCTGAATTCTCACTTGTGGTTGGGCAGACTGTGCTTTTCCAGCACTGCCGATCAGCTTAGGCTGAACCATTGCTCTGGGAGAGACTTGCACCTGACTCAATACGTTAGCTTCCGGCTGTGGGGAAACTTGCTTTTCTGGGGTAGCTTGTTGCGATCGAGCAGCAGAGGTGAACGGGCGCGGCTCAAACTTCTTACTCACCGGAGTCCTAGTTGAGGAAGCTGGTGCTTTTCTGGAAACGTGCTGTCTAGCTGCCATAACTTACTTTATTAGATTTTGTAAAGGGTAGTTCTCTTATTTTACATAAATATTCAATTTCCTTTATTAAGAAGTGTTTGTCTCAGTAGGAGCAAACGCGATCGCAGTTAAAACCGCTTAACGCTGGAACAGCCTTTACATACATAAAATCTGCTCTATTGTTTTCTATTGTTTTTTAGGAATCTATATTTTTAGTACATAATAAATTGTTTTTGTCAACCCACTTTAGTTATACAAATAATTTTTGTAAGGAGTTAATTAAATAAAATTTAAAACAAAGAAATAATTTTTATCAAAAAAACACATAAAGTAAATTTGTTAAAAATATTTAATTTTTTAAATTAAGCTTGACAAGTTTACAAGATGAGGATATTTGTTAATGTTGGTAGGAAAGTTTTGCCATCTAGCAGAGAAGATTCATTCTTCAGGCTATTGGAACAAGCACCGCTCAAAATGACTAAAAATTATCGAGATTTCTTAACTTGTAAAGGTAGTTAAAGTAGAGCAAAGATTTTGGTTTACTTCTTGAATTAGGGAGAAATACGATGCCAACTACCTATTTATCTCCAGGTGTTTATGTTGAGGAAGTTCCTTCAGGTACTTCCCCAATAGTAGGAGTGGGAACAAGTACAGCAGGGTTTATTGGGTTGATTCCCCAAAGCACAAGTTCGCAGACAACAACCTCAAAAAGTCAAACAACTGAGACTTCTTCCTCAAGTCAGGCTACTTCCTCCTTGACTCCAGAGTATGCAGCAACAGGCCAAATCAAACTTTGTACTAATTTCACTGAATTTAAGAAGTTTTTTGGTGACTTTTCCCCAAGCAACGCGGCGCAAAACACCTTCGCTCATACAGTTTACGGATTCTTCAGAAATGGAGGAACACGCTGCTATGTTGTTAAAGTTACCAGTGAGAGCGAACTCAATTCTGCTCTAGAAAGTTTTGAAGCAATTGATGAAATTGCCCTCGTTCTCGTACCCGGACAGACAAGCACAACCATCCAAACTGCAATCAAAGACCATTGCCAAAAACTAGGCGATCGCTTTGCCATCCTTGACTCTCCCGAAACAGTAGACTTAAGCAGCCCTACTCTCGTAGATACGCTCAAGCCCTTCAACTCAGATTATGCAGCTTTATACTTCCCCTGGATTCAAGTTTTCGATCCGGCTAGCAACAGTCAAATATACGTGCCACCTAGCGGTCACATCGCAGGTATTTACGCTCGCGTAGATACCCAAAGAGGAGTCTACAAAGCTCCCGGTAACGAAACGGTTCTTGGAGCAGTTGGACTTCAATATAGTATCAGCAAAGCCAAACAGGACGGACTCAATCCTGCTGGCATCAACTGCATTCGGAAGCTCAACGGCGACATTCGAGTTTGGGGCGCACGTACTCTCGGAGGTGATGCTAACGGAGAATTCAAATATATCAACGTCCGTCGCCTGTTCAGCTATCTACGGGAGTCGATCGACGAAGGAACTCAATGGACGGTTTTTGAACCCAATGCACCGGATCTTTGGGCGCGAATTCGTCGCAATGTAAATGCTTTTTTATTCACAGTTTGGCGCAGCGGCGCTTTGTTTGGCAGCACGCCGGAACAAGCTTACTTTGTCAAGTGCGATGAAGAAACCAACCCCCCGGAACTGCGAGATCTCGGTCAGGTTGTTACCATCATTGGCGTATCGGTCGTCAAACCAGCCGAATTCGTCATCTTCCGCATTAGCCAATGGGCTGGGCCGGGGGCTAGTTAAAAATGGGAAAGGAGGTAAGGGGGTAAAGGAAACGGCAACTGTTAAAGCATTGCTTCTTTCCTGTCTTCCTTCTCACCGCTTCTGACCTCTGTTTCCGCCATCGTCTTCCCCAGTTTCTCTCTTTTCCTCTTTTCCTCTTTCCCCCTTTTCCTTATGCTCATCCCCGGTGTTTACAAAGAGGATATCTTCCCGGCACCTGCCTCACACCTGATTACAGGTGTACCTGCATTTTTGGGATTTGCAGAAAAAGGGTTAATTAATACAGTTCAGCGATTCACTCTTTGGCCTGAGTTTACCGCAACTTTTGGTCAGCCCTTAGAAGATGGCTACCTGTACCGTGCTGTAGAAGGTTTTTTCGGAAACGGCGGGACTCCGTGCTACGCAATTCGCCTCCCCAAAGATGGGATTTCCCTAAAAGAGGCGTTATTACAAGCACTGAAAGAATTGGAGTCGATCGACGAGATTGACTTAATCTGTGCGCCAGATATTGTGGGGGAGAGCCTCGCCAAAGAACAGGTGCAGGAAATGCAGGCGGCAATTCTGGATCACTGCGATCGCATGGGTGATCGGTTTGCCATTCTAGATTGTCCAAGCTTTACGGCGGGAAGGCAAATATCGGAAATCCACCAATATCGGCAAAATTTGCGGAGTGCCAACGGTGCCTTGTACTTCCCCTGGATCAAGATCGAGAACGGTTCCTACATCCCGCCCTGCGGTCACATTGCTGGTGTTTATACCCGTTGCGATCGCGCTGTTGGTGTCCACCAAGCACCCGCTAACCAGGTTCTCGAAGGCGTATTTGACTTACAGATTGACTTATCAGAAGCAGAATTTGCCACTCTCTATCCTGAAAATCAAGTGGCGGGAGTTAACTGCCTGCGTGCTTTCAGAGGGAGAGGTATTCGCATCTGGGGAACCCGTACTTTGAGCGACGATCCTGCTTGGGGTTATCTCAACATCCGGCGATTATTCTTAACCGTTGGTCGCTGGATCGATCGCAATCTTGCTGATATTGCTTTCGAGCCAAATGATTACAAATTATGGGTTCGCATCGATCGAGAATTGACGACCTACTTTCAATCTTTATTCCAACAAGGAGCCCTGAAAGGAAACGCACCGCAAGAAGCCTTTTACGTCAAATGCGACGCAGAAACTAACCCGCCAGAACTGCGCGACATCGGAAAAGCAGTAACAGAAATTGGTTTGGCACCTGCCATCCCGAACGAATTTATCATCGTTCGCCTCATTCACGGCACGACTGGAGTTGTCTTAACCCAGTCTACTTAATTGGGGAAAGGGAGAAAGGGAAATGGAAAAAGAAGTAAAGATTGTTTTCCCAATACCACAACACTAACAATATCTCTGCGATCGCAATAGTAAGTATAAAAATACAAGCCAACCAAACAATCTTTTTTTTTCGCTTTCCCCCTTTCCTCTTTTCGCTTTATTCACCTTCAAGGAGTATTTCCTATGCCCGACGTTAAAGCCCCACACAAACCAGACCCGTATTTTTCACATAGTTTTTATGTGGAATGGAACGGCATCATTCACGCAGGTTTCGTCGAATGTAACGGTTTAAGTTCTCATCAAACAGCAATTGTATATCGGGAAGGAACCGATCCCCCTAACGTCCGTAAAATACCCGGAATGATTAACAATAACAACATCACCCTTAAACGAGGCACTACCAACAATGACGAACTCTGGCAATGGCGAGCCAAAATTATGAAGGGAGAAATTGAACGCCGTGAAGTTTCGATCGTCTTGATGGATGAGGCAGGAAGAGAAAAAATTCGCTGGAATCTTACAAACTGCTGGCCCGTAACCTGGAGTATGTCACATTTTGATGCCATGAATAATGACTTATCAGTGGAATATATAGAACTCGCCCATGAAGGAGTAACTGTCGATAAGTGGTCGTAAGATCGTATCCTTTCGCCTCAGTGAAAACGTTTTTCCCTCCTCCTTTTCCCTTTTCCCCTTCTTTAAACTATGTTGCAGCCGACTGAATTTCCTTTCATTCTCCCGCAAGGTTATGTAGATACAGAAGGCAACGTTCACCGAGAAGGGGCGATGCGGCTAGCTACTGCTTATGACGAGATTGCACCAATTCGAGATCCTCGCGTGCAAGCAAATCCGGCATATTTAGCGATTATTCTTTTATCGCGAGTGATCGTTCGACTGGGAACAGTTGAGCATATCAACCCCAAACTGATAGAAAACTTATTCTCTGCCGATCTCGTTTATTTACAAGACTTTTACCAACGCATTAATCAAAACGGACATAGCCGCCTTTTGGTAAATTGCCCTCACTGCCAAGGTGAATTTGAAGTAGAAACTGTGCCTGTGGGGGAGTAGCTTGCTACCCTTCCGATCGGCTGCTTGAAGAAGTAGCGTATATTGCCTATCACTTTCATTGGTCTTACGAGCAAATCGTAAATTTTGTACACAGAGAAAGGCAGGAATGGGTAGCAGAAATTGTCCGGATTAATCAGAAATTAAACGATAACCAAACGAGACGTGGTTAGTGCCCTTCGGCTCGATAATGAATGCTTCTTAGGCTAGTAGCAAGTGAGGAACAATTGGCGAATAAATTAGGTTGGAATGCAATGTTGGGTGTTCGTTCAGATCCCTATTTAACCTGCAATTTTTTAGTAGAAATTGGCGGGTTAGTAACGGGAGGATTTACTGAAGTCAGTGGATTAGAAAGCGAGATTGAGTTGGAGTCTTATGCGGAAGGGGGCGTGAATGGATACACCCATCATTTCCCAAAACGAACAAAATATTCTAACCTGATTTTGAGTCACGGAATTACTGATGTAGATACGCTCTGGCTCTGGTATCAAGCGGCGGCGGCTGGGAAAGTTCAACTAAAAAATGGTACGATTATTTTGTTTGACCAACAGCGGCTACCTGTAATGTGGTGGAATTTTAAAAATGCTTATCCCGTTAAGTGGTCAGGCCCTCAATTGAATGCAAGTAATACTTCTCAGGTAGCGATTGAAAGAGTGGAATTGGTTCATCAAGGAATTGATAAACCTTTCTTTAGTTTAGGTTTGCGGGGATCGTATGTCTGAAGTTAATAACTCGCCAGCAAGCAATAAGGGAAATTGGCAGAATGCGATCGATCCTGGCTTTCAAGAGCGTTTGATGCGTCCTCTAGTAAAACCGGGGGTAATTGACAAGGTTCAGTTAGCTGGAAATATTCTTTCGCGATCCCAGCGCTTTTCCAACCGACTTCCATTAGTATCCCAATTGGAACGTCGCTTTTCTGGCGTAAACAATCTTCCCGCAAGCCAAGTGTCAATTGTCTACGCCCAGCCTCTCAGCAGCGAGGCAAATGTTGCAAATACTGTCACACCTAAAAATTCACCTGCTTCTGGGCGAGTTTCAAGAGCCGTAGTTCAAGCTAAATTTGCTCCCACATCCTCGAAAAGTGCTAGCGCATCTCCAAGTGCGATCGCTCCTGTTAGAGGGATGCCAGTAGCAAACAGTGCTAAAGATTTCAGTAGCGCTGTTGAGGTGTCCAGTTCACCGCTACCTTTGGTGCGAAGCCAAAGTGCTGAGTCAACACAGGTGCAGCAAAAACCTGCTTTAAATTCACCTTCTGCTCAATCCAATACCAGCACTAATGCTACTAAAAAGCTTACACCACAGCCTGTAGTGTCAAGCCAAAATGCTGAATCAATGCAGGTGCAGCAAACACTTGATTTAATTGCACCTTCTACTACACAAAATAGCAGTGCTACTTCTACAGAACAACAAAATTCGCCTCTA
>NZ_JAUBTV010000077.1:14026-36687 GCF_036705145.1 Microcoleus sp. B5-D4
CCCGTAGTGCGAAGTCAAAGTGTTGAGCCAATTTCAACACAGCCAAACCTCGATTTAACTGTGCCTTCGACTGTACAAAATAGCAGTGCTACTTCTACAGAACAACAAAATTCGCCTCTACCCGTAGTGCGAAGTCAAAGTGTTGAGCCAATTTCAACACAGCCAAACCTCGATTTAACTGTGCCTTCGACTGTACAGAATGCGATCGCTATTTCTACTTCTACAGAACCACCAATTTCTCCCTTACCTGTAGTGCGAAGTCAAAGTGCCGAACCAATTTCAGCGCCGCAAAAACAGGAGTCAGCGCAGTCAAAACGCTTGCCCATTGTCTATGCAGAACCCTTGACAGGTGAAGTTAGCAATCTAGGCAAGTCTTTAACTATGGCTAACTCACAACCTTTACAAACTCAAGTTAATCCATTACCAGTGGTGCAAGCAAGATCCAGCGGGAGTCAGCAAACAACGCGATCGCAAAATCCAACGACCACTTCCCTAACTCCTTCTAGCGTTCCCCAAACAACAGAAAATAACTCTCAACCGACTGGCGAAGCAAATTCGTCCATACCGATCGTACAAGTGACAAATACTGCGCGTTCTTGGTTAGAGCCGCAGCCTCATCCTTTGCTGAAAAACCAAACTACTGCCAATCCTACCCCAAACCAAACTTTCAATCAAAAAACAACAATCAGAACGACTAACTTAGGTACGCCCTTAATATTCTCTACCCCTCGCTCCGCTGCGGGACAGGGACAACAAGCAAATAATTCCGGTTTTACTTCTTCTCAGCAGAACTCGGAGGCAGAACAAACAAACTATAATCCAGCCACTGCCATAACAGCTAGACCTCCCACAGTTGAAAGTGCTCAATCCGAAGGAAATAATACGCCTAACAATAACAGCCAAACAAAAATTGATGTCGATGCTTTAGCCGATAAAGTAGAACGCAAACTCATGCGGCGATTAATTATAGAAAATGAGCGCAGGGGGCAAACACGATGGCGTTAGAGAAACTAAAAATTGCGATCGAAGAGAACTATCCCTCATTTGGCAGACCACTGGATGTTTTATTTAACCCTCAGCAAATACAACTTTCCAGATCTGGCGGTAGCATTCTGGAAGGTCAATTAGTCGGAGGAGATCAACCCGCTATCTTAGCCATTGAATTATTCTTCGACACAACTTTGGGTAAATTTGGCCCAGAAGACGTACAAAAGTACACCAAACCCATTTACAACCTCACCCGCAAAAAGGGGAAATTAGACAGACCACCCTTATGCCGTCTGAATTGGGGAAAAGGTTATGCTTGGTTTTTGCAAGGTTATTTGAAACAAGTTACCAAAACTCTCACTCAGTTTTTAGAAGATGGAACACCAGTCCGTGCTAAACTAAATTGCACCTTTGAAGAATGGATTCCCTTAGAGTATCAGAAAAAAAATCAAAACCCAATTGACGACCCAATTCGCGTTGTCAAGCGAGGTGAAACTCTTAGTAGTATTGCCGCCCAAGAATATAACGACCCTTCCCTTTGGCGGTTAATTGCCGAAGTCAACAAAATTGATAACCCGCGTGCGATCGTTCCCGGTCAAGTTCTAACTGTACCACCTCAGCGTGTTAATAGCACATTTTAAGGGAAAGGGAAAGGGGTAAGGAGGAAGAAATAAAAAAAGAAAGTCGAAATTTTGAGGATTTAGAAGTTAAATATCTGGAACAGTAAACCCACACATAACTTAATAACCAAGTCAAGGAGTTAAGCGCAATGCGATCGAATCAAATTAAACCTATAAATCAACCACCCTATTATTAAATTCTTCTCCTTTTCCCCTTTCCCCTTTCCCCTTTCCCCCTTTTCCCCTTATTATGTATAGCCTTAGTGATGCAGAGTTACTAAATCTTAAAGTTCAAGTCTTACTAAAAGGCTCTCGTCTACCTATAAAAGCAGAAGTCGATTTACAAGCGATATCAGTACATCAAGACTTGGATGCAGCGGGGATGTTTGCTATGGAATTTGGTAACTGGGACCCTACTAAAGGCAAAGTTACCTGGGTAGATGATAACTTATTCGACATCGGAACTCAGGTAGAAATCCAAATAGGTTATCAAAATAATTTAATAAGTTTAATGGGAGGAGAAATTACAGGATTAGAGCCAGAATTTCAACTTGATGTAATAGCCCCTATTCTAATTGTGCGTGGCCATGACTTGCGCCATCGACTTTTAAGAGGTCGCAAAACCCGCTCTTTTACAAAGCTGAAAGACAGCGAAATTGTCAGTCAAATTGCGGTAGAACGAGGTTTGCAACCCCAAGTTAAAGACACTCAAGTAAAACTAGATTACGTTTTGCAAGCAAATCAAACCGACCTGGAATTCTTACAAGAAAGAGCAAAGCGTATTGGGTACGAAGTTGTCGTAGAAAACAAAACCTTGTATTTCCATCCTCACCAGAATGATACTCAGAAAGTATTAACTTTGACACGAGAGGATGACCTAATTGAATTTCGCCCTCGTTTGAGTGCTATGGGTCAAGTTAGTAATGTAGAGGTGCATAGCTGGAACTTTAAGGATAAAAAAGCATTTACTGGTAAAGCAGCTGCTGGTAGCGAAAACTCAACCATGAAAGGTTCCACCAGCGGGCCACAAAAAGTTAACCAAGCTTTCGGTAAAGCTACTCATGTTATTGTTAGCGAACCCGGATCCAATCAAGCAGAAGCCGATCGCATGGCAATGGGACAATTTAATGAAATGGCATTAACTTATATTTCTGGTGAAGGCATTTGTTTGGGATTTCCTGAATTGCAGCCAGGAAGGGTCATTGAAATTACTGGAGTAGGCAATCGGTTTAGTGGACTTTATTACGTTACTTCAGCAACTCATTTCTATCACAAAGACCGAGGATATGTTACTAATTTTACAGTGAGGAGGAACGCGGCATGATGGGAATGAATTTACTATCCGAATTATTAGCTGTACCCGAACAACAAGGACGTTTTTATGGGGTCACAGTTGGAATAGTTACAAATAATAAAGATGATGATGGATTGGGGAGAATCAAGGTAAAATTCCCCTTACTTTCTGATAATGATGAAAGTTATTGGGCTAGAGTATTAACGTTGATGGCTGGCAACGATCGAGGGATATACTTTTTACCAGAAGTTGATGATGAAGTATTAGTGGCATTTGCTCATGGCGATATCGAATCGCCGTATATTTTAGGCGCAGTTTGGAATGGCAAAGATAAGCCACCCGAAAAAAATGACGATGGTAAAAACAACCGTCGCTTAATTAAATCTCGCAGCGGTCATCAGATAATTTTGGATGATACTAAAGATGAAGAAAAAATTATCATTCGCGATCGCACTGACAAGAACGAGATAGTGATTGATTCTAAAAATAACAAGCTTAATATCAAGGTAGAGAAAGATATCACAATTGAAGCGAAGGGGAAAATAACAATCAAAAGCAGTGACGGGGATGTTTTAATTGAAGGTAAAAATTTATCTTTTAAAGCGCAACAAAATTGTGAAATTAAAGCCGATGCCAATTTTAAAATGCAGGCTCAACAAACTTGTGAAATCAAGGCTAATAATAATTGTAGCCTTCAAGCAAATGGAGGAATGACACTTAAATGTGCAGCAGGAGTTAACATCAACGATGGCGCTTTGGAGGTAATTTAATGTCAGGATATCTATTAAACTCTGGTGCAACTGTTATTTGCGCTCATGGTGGACAAGCACAGCCAATTGCTCCCAATCCTCGCGTAAAAGTGATGGGTCAACCGATTACTACTCAGTCATCACCCCATACGATCGCAGGATGTTCTAATCCCGTACCACCTATCAACGTTGGCCCTTGCATTATTGCCCAGTGGGTAAGTGCTTCTACGCGAGTGAAAGCGATGGGACAACCAGTGTTGTTACAAGATAGTAAATCAGTCTCAATTCCTACCGGAACTCCCTTGAATATTTTAGTGACTCAAACTCGCGTTAAGGCAATGTAGAAATATGAATGGCGATTTTTTAGGAGTGGGATGGACATCCCCAGTAAAATTAGACGAAAAAAAACAAGTTGAAATGGCACGTTATGAAGAGTGCGTGCGGCAGTCGATTTGGACGATTCTCAGCACCGCTTACGGAGAACGCCTGATGCGTCCTGATTTTGGTTGCGGCATTCACGATTTAGTATTTGCGAACAACAGTGCTGGTACAATTGGAGTGGCGATCGCATCCGTAGAGCAATCCTTAATTCAATGGGAACCGCGCATAGATTTACTGGACGTAGATGCCAATCCCGATCCCTCTCAACCTAACCGATTACTCATTCAAATTAATTACCAAGTTCGCACGACAAATAATCGATTTAACTTGGTTTATCCCTTCTATTTAGAGTAAGTAATGAGAGAGAAAAAAGCAAAATAGAAAAAAGGAGAAAAAGGCAAAAAATAAATACTAAATTATTCCTTCTAACCCAGTCTTCCCTGTTGACTATCTCCATTTCCCTTTACCCCATCCCCCCTTCTTATGTCCATCGAGCCTCCAAAAATAGACAAGCGCACCTACCAAGAAATCGTTGCCCAAACAGAACAATTGGCGCAGAAGTTTACTCAATGGCGTCCTCATTCTGATGGTAAACCTGATGCAGGACGGGCGCTAATTCGTATTTTTGGGCGCATGGCAGCACTGGTAAGCGATCGCATCAATCAAGCCCCAGAGAAAAACTTTTTAGCATTTCTAGATACGATCGGTACTCAAATTTTGCCGCCCTTACCAGCACGAGTTCCCCTCACGTTTAATTTAGTTTCAGGCAATCCGATCGCTGCTTTTGTTCCTGCTGGTACTCAAGTAGCTGCCCCGCCGATAGAAGCAGAAGAAGAAGAAGAAGAAGAGGTTGTCTTCGAGACAGAACGCGACCTAGCATTGATAACAGCACAATTACAAGCAGTATTTGTTCGTGAACCTCTTACAGATAAATATAGCGATCGCACTCCTGAAGCTACGGGCAATATTAATTCTGCTTTCAAAGCTTTTGAAGCCAATAAGCCAAACGAACATTACTTTTTTCTGGCTTGCGAGCGCTTATTCGCCTTACCAGAAAATAAGACAATTATTTTTATATTTTATTCAACCGAAATTTCGCATTTTGCTCAACTACCTCTCTCTTGGTCGTACTGGGATGGTGCTAACTGGCAGCCTTTACAAGCCCTTTATTTAAATGGTACGACCTGGCTGCCAACACCACCATTACTTACTCCAGAACGACGAGAAATGCAAGTCGCGATTCGCGATTTGCCAGTACCCACACGAAAAACCATCAACGGAGTAGAAGCGGCATGGTTGAGAGTCGGTTTAAATACTTCCATCGCTCCTACGCAGTCACTTCCTTATATTAATGCGATTCTGACTGGGGTGCTAATCGAACGCAATAACTTAATCCAGCCGGATCTTTGTTTTTTCAATGCTTCCCTGCTCGATTTGAGCAAAGATTTTTACCCTTTCGGTCAACAGCCACGCTTTAATGATACTTTTTATATCGGCAGTAAAGAAATTTTTGCTAAACCCTCTGCTGTAGTGACTATCGAGGTTAAACTCAGCGGACTACCTGTTAACAAAAACGGGGGTGCAGAACTTGTTTGGGAAGTTTATAACGGTTCTAGCTGGGAAACACTAGGACGATCGAGCGTTAGCAATCCTAAAATTAACGGACAACCGGAATTTAGCGATCGCACTCAAGCTTTCACCCAAGATGGACAAGTAACATTTACTTTGCCTTCTCAGATCCAGCCTACTATCGTAAGTGGAACAACAAATTGCTGGCTCAGAGTCAGATTAATCAAAGGGAATTATGGCACTGAGGCTACCTACAGGCAAAGCGCAAATTCAAGTAATCAAATCATCACCGAACCCGTAGCCGCATCATTCGCAGCACCATCCGTGCAATCTATTGGATTGAAATATAATTATCGAGCTTGGGATGCTCTATCAGCTTGCCATACCTATAACAATTTTATTTATGCCGATCGCACAGCCCAACTGATAGATTATGGTTCCACATTTCAACCCTTAACCCCCACCGCTCCCACCGTTGACCAGATAAACTTTGGTACTAAAGTTCAACTTTTCAGCCTTTCCACTGATATCCGTCCTACTCTATACTTGGGATTCGATCGGCCTTTTCCTAATCGAGCAATTACCCTCTACTTTCAAGTAGAACCTCCGCGTCCCGGCGAAATTCCTAAAGCCAATGCGAGATCAATACCCCCACCCGCACGAGTCGTTTGGGAATATGGCAGTCCTACAGGTTGGGTTCCCTTAACCATACAGGATGAAACCGATGCTTTGAGCGAAAGAGGCATCATCCAGTTTATTGGGCCAACAAACTTTTCAAGCCGGACTGAGTTCGGGCAATCCCTTTACTGGCTTAGAGTGAGATGGGAGAGTGGAGAATTTGCTATGCCTCCTCAGTTGCGGCGAATACTGACAAATACAACTTGGGCATCTCAGACGGTGACGATCGCTATTGAGATATTGGGCACAAGCGATGGTAATCCCAATCAAACTTACCGCACTGCCCAAAAACCAATACTGTTGGGTCAACGCTTGGAAGTGTTTGAGCCGACAGACCCTTCTTTAGTAGGGGAACAAGGGGAAAAGGGGAAGTCAGTTGAGATCGTCCGTAATGAGGCAGGACAAGTGCAAGGTGCTTGGGTGACGTGGCAAGAAGTGCCAGATTTCTACGGATCGGGGCCACGCGATCGCCATTACGTTCTCGATCGGCTTGTAGGTGAAGTACGTTTTGGTGATGGTTTACACGGAGCGATTCCACCCCAAGGCTTCCTAAATAACATTCAACTTGCTCCTTATCGCATCGGTGGCGGAGAACGAGGGAATCGTCCAGCATTAACCGTAACCGAACTAAAAACTACCGTACCTTATGTAGATAGCGTTACCAATCTCGAACCCGCAGCGGGTGGCGCTGAAGGAGAATCTCTAGAGCGGGTTAAAGAGCGAGGGCCAAAAACGCTCCGCCACCGAGGTCGAGCAGTAACCGTTGAAGATATGGAAGATTTAGCACTTGAAGCGTCCACAGAAGTTGCGCGTGCTTTAGCGATCGGACCTCAATTTAATCCGATTGACGGCTTGCAGTGGTTGCCCATCTATTGGATTAATCTGGATGCGCCGGGGCAGATTCAAGTGGAAGTGATCGCACTTCCTAACAGTATTACCCTAGAAGTTAATATCAACGGCCCCGGACAGTCAAACCCTTACACATCCAAGGATCTAAGTACAACAAACCCTACCATCACCTATATGGTGACACAAGAACAGTTCCAGCTTGGCAGAGAATGGAGCATTACTTTTACCAACTTAGGAAATTCCAGCGCCGATAGCGTTCGCGTCAAGATTACCTATCCGACGGGTTCTCTAGATGTAGATTTTCAAGCTCCGTCTATGATGTCTACCAGTGGAAGTACACTGGATCGAGAAGGAACAGATCCTGGCAGAGTTGAACTGATCGTCGTACCACAAACATCAGACCCCCAACCAACGCCCAGCCTGAGTTTACTAGAGCGCGTTGAACGCTATATTCGCGATCGCTGCTCTCCAGCCGTCGAGCTGCACCTCACAGAACCGGATTGGGTTGAAGTCACGATCAGAGCGAATATCGTTCCCATCTCACTAGAAAAAGTTGATGAAATCAAGCAAGCAGCAACCGATACTTCAATCGCATTCTTGCATCCTCTCACAGGGGGAAGGCAAGGTCGAGGGTGGGATTTCGGTCGCCGTCCGCACGAGTCAGATTTGTATGCCGTATTAGAAAAAGTGGATGGAGTCGATTACATTGCTTCTCTATCTATTGATAGCCCATCACTAGACCGATTACCTAACAACCGACGTAATAGGTTTTTAATCTATTCCGGCCCGCACCAAATCACGTGCAGCCAAATCTAATTTCTATCCCTTTTCCCTTTTCCCCTCTACCATGCCCCTACCATTACCCAACCTAGACGATCGCTCTTATGAAGATTTGGTGGCAGAAGCCACCTCCCTGATTCCCGTCGAATATCCCGAATGGACTGACCACAATCCATCAGATACGGGAATTATCTTAATTGAGTTACTGGCTTGGCTAACCGAAATGGTACTTTATCGGGTTGATCGCGTGCCCGATAAAAACATGGAAATCTTTCTCAAGCTGCTCAATGGGCCAGAATGGGCTAATAGGGAAAGGGGAAAGGGGGGAAGTTCTTCCTCTCTCTTGGGGGATGGCTTGCAAGATGCTATTCGCGAAACAGTTGTCGATCTGCGAAAGCGTTACCGAGCAGTAACTTGTGAGGATTACGAGCGTTTGGCAGTCGAAGATTGGAATAAAACCGAACCATCCCAATTATTAGGCAAAATTAGGCGATCGCATTGCCTGCCCGAACGTAACCTAGCTTTGAGGAACCCAGAGGCACTAGAAGCAAATGCTCCCGGACATATTAGCTTAGTTGTAGTACCAGACGTACCCGACAAAGGAGAAGCAGGCGACACTAACTTTTCCCCTTCCCCCTCATCAGCCCTGCTGACTGGCTTGTGGATGTTTTTAGACGAGCGACGGTTACTGACAACGCGCCATCATGTTGTTGCACCAGACTATGTACCCGTGACGATCTCCGCTACCCTATTTCTCGAAGAAGGGGCTAGAGTGGCGGATGTGCGATCGCGAGTCCAAGAAAGCATTCATACTTTCTTTCATCCCTTCAAGGGCGGTGCAGACGGCACTGGTTGGCCTTTTGGTCGCAACATTTATGTTTCTGAAGTTTATGAATTGCTCGATGATATCTCTGGAGTGAACTACATTGAGATAGTGAAACTACAAGTCATCTATCCAACGATGCAAATCAGAAACGAACTCGATCGAAGTAAAGGAATTGGTCTACTCGTTGGAGTAAATACAATTATCGGCAGAGGACTTCTTGATGAAGATGTCAGCAAACGAGTTGTCTTGAAAGACTATCAGTTAGTTGCAGTCAAAATTGGTGAATTAATCCTGAAGGAGGCTTGGGAAGTCAATGCCTAATAATAATTCGGATCGCATTAGTAGTTATCTTCAATATCTCCCCTACCTTCAGCAATCTGATGAGTTTTTGGGGCATTTCCTTCTGGCGATCGAGCGGATTTTAAGCGGAGTTACTCTCAAAGATTCCGACGATATTATTCCCAACCAACTCGGTTTAGAAGAATATATCGATCGCATTCACACCTACTTTAATCCAGGCTTGTCCAGAGAAGAGGCCGGAACTGCACCTGCCGACTTCTTACCTTGGCTTGCCTCTTGGGTAGCAGCCAGCTTACAAGAAGAGTGGGATGAAGATTTTAAACGCAAGTTTATCAGTAATATCGTACCGTTATACCGCTTGCGAGGAACAAAAGCAGGGATGAAAAAACTTCTAGAAATTTATACAGGAGAAGAAGTTAAAATTTATGAATTTGACCGACCCGCTCACTATTTCCAAGTCGAAATGACATTGAGCGAGACGGCAGAAAATCTGAGACGAAAACAGCAGATAGCCAAAACAATTTTAGATTTACAAAAGCCTGCCCACACCTTTTACTCCTTCCAAGTGCTAGTGCCAACCATGCAAATCCGCAATAAAGACTTACAAAATGGGATAATTGTTGGAAGAACAACTATACTTGGAACAACGACTAATCGGTAAATAAAATAAGAAAAAGGAAAATAAAAGAAAAAATGAAATATCAATAATTTACGAGAAAAATCCGAATTATTCTCTCCCTCACTCCCCTCTTACCCTCTTACCCTCTTCCCATAGCCCCTCTGACACCAAATTAATTCTAACTAACCACCATGCCAGCTAATTACGAACAACCTACCTATTTAGACAAGAGACTCCGCTATTTTGATGGTCAGTTTTTAAAAGACCAAGACTTCATCGACGAGCAAAAATATCACATCGATCGCGTTCGCAAACTGAGCCAAAGTTTGCAAGTTTCAGGGATTAGCCAAGGGTTAGCAGTCACAGTACCCGGAAGCGATCACGTCACCGTAAACCCAGGCACAGGTGTCGATCCAAAAGGACGGCTCATTGTTCTAGCAACACCAGAAGAAGTTTCCGTCGTCAACTACAGAAATCAGACAGTTTCCCTGTTGATTTCCTATCAAGAAATCGAGGCAGATCGGACACAGGAGGGAACTGAAGGCAATCGGCGTTGGCACGAAAAACCGCTGATTCAAGTAGCCTTACCGGGGGCAACAACCTTATCAGAAGCGATCGTGCTGGCAAATCTGAATGTTGATAAAGATGGTGTGGTTAAAGTTGATAACTCTGTGCGCCAGTATTCAGGCGTGTACTTACCAGCCGCAGGTGGAAAAGGCCCCATTTTACGCTCCGGTGGAGATGGAGCCAGCAATAAAGCAGTCCTCACGGGAGATCTGAGCGTCAGTGGCACCCTAGAGGTAAACAGTCTTTCTATTGGCTCCGGCGGCATCAACCTCAGCAATGCCAGCATTAATGGTAATCTCGCCGCTAGTGGCAGTATCACAGGTAGCAGTCTTAGTGTTGGCACCGGCAATATCACCGCAGGTAGCGCCACCATTAATGGCGACCTTACTGTTAACGGCAACATAGTTGGTAGAAGCCTCTCTGTTGGTACTGGTAGCATTACCGCAGGCAGCATCACTGGCAGCAGCTTATCATTAGGCAATGGCAACATTAGCGCAGGCAATATTGTTGCTGGCAAAATTACTTGTCAAAATATTCGCACTCAAGTTGTAGCTACCAATCCGATTAGCACGACATCGGCAACCTTTGTGGATTTAGCTGATATGTCACTTACGGTGACAGCAAGTGGAAATAATTCTTTATTAATCCTATTTAAGATGGGAGGCGTTCAAGGATCGGGTGGTAAGTTAAACCCAACGGGATTAACAAGGGCTAAATTTCGCTTGCTAATTGATGATGTGCAAAAAGCTTTTAGTTGGGATGAATTTAATTTCACTGGTGGTTGGAGCCTTAGAGGTATCAGCTTAAACTGGATAGAGACTCTCTCATCTGGTCAACATACAATTAAAGTTCAGTGGTCAAGCGATGCAGAGTCTGGTGGAATAATATCTGGGTGCGCTTATAAAGATACGAGAAGCCTAATTGTCATAGAGTTGTAAGTAATTGGTAAATTTCCAGTAAGTTTCTTACTGATTTTATCCATCTTTTGTTACTCTAAATAGAGAGGGCATTTTTGACAATGAAAGAACAACTTCAACAGCGCATTCAATCGCTGCGAGTGGAATTTGAAGCCGGACAAAAAATGTTGGCTGACTTAGAATTGCAACAAGTAAAAGTGAGGGAAACTGTTTTGCGAATCAGCGGCGCAATTCAGGTATTAGAAGAAGAAATTGCCAAAGCAGACAGCGCAGAAAACGGTTTATCCTCTGAGGAATTGAACAAAATAGAACTACCAAGCGAGATGAACGATTCTAGATAAACTAGAGCCTCAATTTTGAAGGACATTAAAAAAGGAACAAGCAGCAATGGTGGAAACAACAAAAATTAGGAAACCTGAAGATGCGACAATCGCGCACCTTCTCCACCTCGATGATCTATTGCCATTACTGCGCCGATTAGATCAACATCTAGCACGAGCAATCGCTGGGGTTGAAGTCGATCGCAATCCAAATGTCCCTATTCATCTCTATCGCGAATTGCAAGCTAACCTGCAACAAATAGAGCAGTTGTCAATTCGCCAAACGAGTTCAAACGGTTTAAAACGTGAAGTCGAAAATTTAGATAAATCTTTACCCGACTTTATACCGCCAGACTCACACCTAGCGCAGCTTCAGCAAACGTTCCATTTGTCCATATTTGACCTCGATGCGATCGCGATCGTTCTCGCCCCAGAACTCGATCGCCGCTACGAACGCCTCTACGCCTACTTACAAGATGAAGAGCGTTATTTGCAACCTACTGTCGATCTCGTCCTCAAAATCCTCTGTCCGACAGCAACCGCAAAACTCAGTCAGCGCGATCGCTTTTCTCCTGATGCCCCCCTCATCCGCCACAAACTGCTGTACCTTGTTGGCAACTCTAACCAAGCCAAACCAAGTCTGCTAGCGCATAATATCCTGCTCGACGAACAAGTTGTCCGCTTCCTACTCAACGAAAAAGGACTCGATTCTCGGTTAACACCTTTTTGCCAATTAATCCAGCCTGCTGTTGAGTGGAACGATTTACGCTTGAAGGAATCCGTCAAACAAGGTTTAAAAGCGATCGCCCAGGCGGAAAGGGGAAAAGGGGAAAAAGGGGAAAAGGAATCCCCTTTGGGACAGGAAAATGGGAAAGAGGAAAACAGAACAAGGGAAAACCTACCTCCCCTTTCCTCCTTTTCCCCAGAGCGAAGCAACCCAATGCGACTGTATTTCCAAGGAAGCGATCGCGCTTTGGCTCGCCGCACCGCTGAGGCTATAGCTGCTGAAGTTCAAACTTTCTTACTAATAGTCGATTTTGCGCGAATTATCACTGCCAAAGTAGATTTTGAGCCGACTTTAAACCTAATACTCCGTCAAGCCTGGTTTGACAATGCCCTCCTTTATTTAGATCGAGTAGAAGTATTACAAGAAGAAGAACACGCCATTTTGTATCAGGATTTACTCAATGCAATTGCTCAAACCCAAGGACTAACAATCTTAGCAGGCAAGCAGCCCTGGAAACCTGGAACAGAAGGTGTCTTGGGAATTGTCACGATACCTTTTACCGTTCCTGACTTTGCCCAACGTCGCCTAGAATGGCAAAAGCGTTTGAGTGAAGCCGGAATTTCGATCTTGCCAACCGATTTAGATGCTTTAAGCGATCGTTTCCGCCTAACTCCAGAGCAAATTGCCGACACCGCTGTCACCGCTAGCAATACCATTCGCTGGAAAGCTGCGGTTGGAGAGCCCGAGATTTCGCATACCTCAATTGTATTTGCTGCTACCCGCGCTCAAGGCGGTCACGATCTAGCAGCACTTGCACGCAAAATCGAACCTAAATATCGCTGGGATGATATTGTTCTACCACCCGATACCCAAACCCAGCTTAGGGAAATTTGCAATCAAGCTAAACATCGACATCTGGTGTATGAAGAATGGGGGTTCGATCGGAAATTATCCCTCGGTAAAGGGCAGAACGTTTTATTTTCTGGCTTACCAGGGACGGGAAAGACGATGGCTGCCGAAGTGATGGCAAGTGAATTGCAGCTAGACATCTATAAAATCGATTTATCCCAAGTTGTCAGTAAATATATTGGCGATACAGAAAAAAATCTCAATCGCATCTTTAACGCCGCAGCTACTTCCAACGCTATTCTTTTATTTGACGAAGCAGATTCTTTATTTGGCAAGCGCACAGAAGTAAAAGAATCGCGCGATCGCTACGCTAATATTGAAGTTGGTTACCTATTGCAGAAAATGGAAGAATATGAAGGGATGGCTATTTTAACAACAAATGTTCGTAGCAATATAGACGATGCGTTCGTGCGACGACTGCGTTTTATAGTTGAGTTTCCCCTTCCTACCGAAAAGCAACGCCGCCAAATCTGGGAGAAAATTTGGCCTGACACCACACCTCGCAGCCCTCACATAGACCTAGATTTTTTAGCACGTAAGTTTGAAATTGGTGGTGCTAACATCCGCAACGTTGCTTTAGCCGCCGCATTTCTAGCTGCTGATGAGGGTATACCCGTTAACATGAGTCATCTGATTTGTGCGATCCGCCGGGAGTATCAGAAGATGGGCAAGATATTGATGGAAGAAGAATTGGTTATCCCATACTTAGGGCTTGCTGAATAAGTCTGCGCTCGGTGTGCTTTTTTATACCAATTCTCCAAAGTCATGCAACAGTAGCCAAGACTGATAGAATATAATCCCATCCCGTTATATAGCAATCCTAAATGAGTTGTAAATGCTCATTATGTATAGTGCGTCTTGCAGGAATTGTGTAAATAAAAGAAAAGTGGTAAGATAAAATTTAACCCTCTTTTGTCACTCTGGGAAATTAAAAATGAGAACCAAATTTTCAACTGTAGGTTTATCAAGGATTTGAGCATTTATTTTCCAACAGAATGGCCCAAATCAAGGTTTTTGGTAAAAGTCTTATGCTATAACCATCCCAGATTATTTTCTTCCGAAAGTGACAAAAGAGAGTTAAGTAAAAAAGAGTATGACCATTGGTGACAAGTTAAGACTTAATTGCATTTGTCAATCAGTAATATTACTCAAAAAACTGCTTTTTTAGGAGTGGAAAATTCACGATTTGAGAAAAAGTAGGTATAAATATCATGGGAGGCATGATTGCTCAACCGCCCAAATCTCAGTTTTATGCCCAAAATCCGAGTAAATGTTGAGCATAATTGCTGATTGACAAATGCTTTCTTAGCTTAACTTGTTACCAATGGAGTATGACAAATATTTAGTGGGCTTTGCGTCCCAAGCGTTGTGGAGGCGAGAGAACCCGAATTCACGGGCGATTAAATCAGAGATGTAAATCATCTAAGTAGGGCTTGCTGAATAATCAGCCCCAGGGTTACACAGTAAGCCTTAGATGATGATGAGATCGAACCGCTGGTGCACCTTCTTGGGCTAAAATAGCACCAAACCTTTGCACTACCGTTGACAGTCGTGTACCGAAAAGTTGACCCAGACGGCACCGCACCAGAAAGTTTTGAATTCCCTAACGGGGGGAAATTAGCCTCAGATAACCGTTGGGTGATGATGGCTCAACTGATACCGTGGTCGGAATTTGAATCAGAATACGCTCAAAATTTTACCCAATCTATGGGAGCACCAGCCAAATCGTTTCGGATGGCATTGGGGGCATTAATTATCAAAGAGAAATTAGGAACCAGCGACCGTGAAACCGTAGAACAAATCAGGGAAAACCCATACCTGCAATACTTTATCGGTTTGTCATCCTACAGTAATGAAATCCCGTTTGACGCCTCGCTATTGGTTCACTTTAGGCAAAGAATAAGTGTCAACCTGGTAAACAAAGTGAACAAAAAGATGGTGAAAAAAATCCGAGAAACCACTACCCCTAAATCTGAATCAAACAAAAAAGAACCAGAAGAACCAGGCGAGAGGCTAAATCAAGGAAAATTACTATTAGACGCAACTTGCACCAGCGCAGACATCACATACCCAACTGACATCGGCATCCTCGATCGAACGAGAATGCAAACAGAAAAAATCGTAGATATCCTCTACGAGTCAATCAAAGACCAGTGCCAGAAAAAACCCAGAACCTACCGCAAAAAAGCTCGTAAAGATTACCTAGCGATTGCCAAGCAGCGCCGACCGACGCATAGCAAAAAAAGAACAGCCATTAAAAAGCAACTGCAATATATCAAAAGAAACCTAGCTCATATTGAGAAATTAATCGAGTTAGGCTCGCTTTTGGAGAACTTGAGTAAGCGACAATATAAACTGCTGCTAGTCTGTCAGGAAGTTTACCGCCAACAATCCTGGATGTACCAACACAAAACAAATAGAGTTGACGATAGAATAGTAAGTTTAACCCAACCCCATGTTCGTCCCATAGTTAGAGGAAAAGCAGGAAAAGGCACAGAGTTTGGAGCCAAAATCTCAGCGAGCAGTTGTGACGGGTATGTATTTTTAGATCGAATTAGTTGGGATAACTTCAATGAATCAGGAGACTTAATAGCCCAAGTAGAAGCATTTAAAGAATTCACAGGACATTACCCAGAATCAGTTCACGTTGACCAAATTTATCGCACTATATCGAATAGAGCATGGTGTAAAGAAAGAGGAATTAGGATGAGCGGTCCGCCCTTGGGAAGACGACCAGCCCATGTAAGTAAAGCAATAAAAAAGCAAGCTCAAGAGGATGAGAAAGCCCGTCAAGCTATAGAAGGAAAATTTGGTCAAGCAAAAAGAAGATTTAATCTCGATCGAGTGATGGCTAAACTCGATAATACATCCCAAACAACGATTGCAATTGCTTTTTTAGTCATGAACCTTATGGCAGGGTTCTTGCGGTTATTGTGGCTTTTTTTGTGTCAATTTTTATTAATAACAACTGGAAAGGGGGGAAAGATTATCAAAAGTTATGTCCTGGCATTATCCTGGGGGGGTGACAAAGAGGTCTACGAGATAGACTGTATAAGGGTTGCAGCCCGCATACCTTGTTGATAAAAACGGCGTTTAGAAGGAGTTAACTGGCGTTTACTGTTCTACCTCGTCAGAATATTGTTCGAGATAATTAACCCACTTTTCTCCATCTAAACCAACACCAAATGTACTCCGTCTTCGATATCTTTTTTTAGGTTCTTTGCGGCGAGATACATATTTTTGAACCTGCTTTTTCCTCATTTCAGTGCCTTGAAATATTCCCGAACTGTAGGCGAGCGTCATGAGCAAAATCATGTTAATAAGTCGGTCTCCTTTTAAGCTAGTTCCTTCAAGATCGTAGCCTCCTGTTTTACAATCTCGAAACATTTCTTCAATGCCCATCCGTTGCTTGTAAGCATCGATAGCTGCCGGCAATGACCCTAAATCTGTGAGAATAAACCATGCTTCATCGACCTTCCATCCCCCGTAGTTTCTTTTCCACTTACAAGCCAGATCAAATCCAGTAGCAGGCTGAGTTTTTCTCACTCTTTTACCTTGAAAATATAAAGAGGTGCCTGGTACTATTCCTAATTCATCTAACCGTTGCCAAACTAAATGTTCCGTTTCGACACAATGATTCTTTTTCAGTCTTAAACAAAAAGATACACCCTTTTACCTCAGCCAGTTTCCCAAATCGACAGAACAAAATTCACGGTCTCCTAAAACGATGACTTTATATTCTGAAAATAATGGTAAAACTTGCTGTAAATTGGTAGTCTGTGACTCGAAGCTACTGTTTCCCAATTTGGGCAACAGTGACCAGTATAATGGAATTGCTCTTCGCTCCCAGATCAGGCTAACCATAATGAGATTAATGCGCCCCCATTGACTGCGGTCGATTGATATTGATAAAGTTTGACCAACACGGCAATAAGTAATCAACCAATAAGTAATTAATGGGAACCAAATTAGTGAGATAGTTAAGTGAGGCAAATCGAGAAACCTTTGTAGTTTTCTACGCCGACTTTCTGTTGTAATTGGATAGGGAAATACCCGGGAGAGCCGTTCTAATCTCACTTGTTTTTCTGATTGTATCAAGGGTAGCAAGATTTCAATCAGTTTAAATTGAGCTGAACTTAGTTGTTTTTTTAAATGAATGAGGTAGAATGTTGGTATCATTATTTTTGAGATAGGCAAGCGTGTAACAATTATGCTGCCTATCTTTTTTTAGCACACATTCGCTCAATCCTTACAAAGTATGGGTTTCAGGCTGGTTGTTACCCCCCCAGGGCATTATCACCAAAAGAAAAACTTAATTTGAGCGTTGGCGAGCAATAGCGCGATCGAACTTTTTTGAGTTTTTTGGACTTATTCAGCAAGCCCTAAGTAAGAGTTAAAATGTCTAAAAATCAGCAGCCAGAAAATTTTTTAGAACATGAAGAACAAGCTTTAGAGAAACTAAAAAGTTTTATTGCCAGTAATCCAGACCCAAGAGAACTCAAAAGAGCTTTAGCAATCCGTATGCTAATTGAAGGGCTCGATCGAGGAACTATTCAAGTTATATTGGGAGTATCCTCTCCATTTATCAGCAAGGGGAAAATCAATTATTTATTTCAGGGTATTGAAGGTCTGAGATTAAGTTATAAAGGCTCGCATGGGCAACTTAAACCAGAAGAAAGAGCCCAAATTATCCAATGGTTAAAACACCAAGCTCGCTGGGATTTGTCCGAATTAGAAAATCATCTACAACAGCAATATCAGATTGAGTTTAAATCCAAAGAAAGCTACTATCAACTATTTAAATCAGCAGGAATTAGCTGGAAAAAATCTCAAAAAAATAACCCAAAACGGGATGAAAAACTTGTCAAAAAAAAGCACCAAGAAATTAGTGAAATCATCGAGTCTAACCGAGAAGCTATAGAAGCGAGAAAGTTGGTAGTGTATTTGATTGACGAGTGTCATCTTCTCGCTTGGAGATGCCTGTGGTTATCTGTGGGGAAGGCGCAATGAGAGAATAGAGATACCGCTCACAAATGAGAGAGAAAAACAAACCTATTATGGGGCGATAAATTATTTAACAAAACAGTTTGTTCTCCGAGAATATGAAACAGCAAATTCTGAGAATACAGTCACTTTCTTAAAGTATTTACAATCTTTAAATCCTGAAGCGAGACATTTGATTATTTGGGATGGAGCTAGTTATCATAAATATAAAGAGATGAAAGCTTATCTAGAAGAAATTAATCGAGGTAAGGAGCCGCATGAATGGCTTTTAACTTGTGTCTTATTTGCTCCCAATGCCCCGCCTGCAGAATCCAGTAGAAGATATCTGGCTGAAAGCCAAAACTTGGGTGAGAAAATTTGGGAATCGGCTCAGTTGTTTTTCTTTGGTTAAATGGTTCTTCAATTTTACCATACAGGAGCAAAGCTTTGACTTTCCCAAGCTACACAAGTTTGGTGATTTTGAGCTAACACTCAATGGAACTACTGCTCGATCTAGCTTGGATTAATTTATGAATGATTTAGGATTGCTATATCATTCGTCCATAGGGGATTTACTGATCTAACAATGATGTACGCACTATTCTGTAAATCACGAGCTAAAAAATAACCGTAATTTTACTGATAGGTGCGATTATCGCGCACACTCAGAACAATATGTCAGTAATTAAGTAGAACCCCCTTTTGTAGCGTTAAACCTTGATGATAACTGTATCGTTCAAAAGTTATGAAAGTCTATTAATTGCTTCCACAGCTTTTGAGACGCATCTTATCTCTATAATATTTCCTCTCCCCTGCCTTTGTAAGTCGGAAAAGTCGGATCGGAAAGTCGGAAAAGTCGGATCTTGCATAATCTATCGAACTCAGGTTCCTACAACTTTAGGGAACTGTGTAGGACTGTTGCAGGACAGCTATCAAAACCAGACAATGCTATGGCTGCGGTGGTGGGACACCGAGGGCAATTTGCTGCTGACAGGTGCAGAACGAGCCTCTAGAACCCAACAAGCACTTTTTGATGCAATTCCTCGGCTGTTGGGAATGGGATTGAATGCAGAGCAAGTGGGATAAGCCCTGGGTTTATCAGTAGAGTTCGTCAGGCAGCATTCCCAACCTTGATGCAGCTAAATTTGGCTTTCCCGCACAAGAATTGTGGATTCTCAATCTAGCAAACCTTGTATTGCATCCGGCTATCGCCGTCACTCCCTAAAAAACCAAGGACTCTCGTGGTCAGGGGGTAAATTTTTACCCGACTGTCAAGCTTTATCAGACAACAACAGTTTAGTCGATTGATTGTCAGGTTAGCCAGACAACAACATTTTGCCTTATTATCGAGGTCAGCCTTACACTCGTTTTCAGCCTCAACGGAGCCCAAAAACCAGACAGGCCAGCCTCAACTTTATTGCTTGCATAACGGCTACTATGCTACAAAATCGCTTCATAAATTTTAGCTGTCTGCCACTTTTCTCACACTTGCTCAACTTGATTTTTAATTCAATTCCGATGCCGGAACTTGACTATTAAATCAATTCGGATTTTGTTAAAAGGGCTAAAAAATAGTTAATTGTTGCGTCAGCTAAAATCAGGGATTTGCAGTATAAAGTCAGGCGTTTGCAGTATAAAGTCAGGCAAGTGCAGGTATTTGCAGGAGGTGCACTTTACCTGCATTTACCTGAAAATATCCTGCAAATGCCTGACTTTTTCGGTCAAATTACTGGTTTTTTGTGCAAGGACTGCGTTTGCCTGTTGAGGCTGGTTATGGCGGTTCTCTATCGGTAGCAAGCAATGTTTTTGTGATCACAAACCGCACTTTTACGTGCAGGAAGAGAAATAATGCACCCTCCCTTTACGGAAGCCTAACCGTAAGGTCGGGTTTAATACTTTCTTTAGCTTTAATGACAACTGTAACTATTTGTACTACGATTTAAGCTGAATATTCTATAGCTCTAAGAAATTAGAGGGAGAAAATGCTTCAAAAGCAATTCAACAAGCTCATCACTTATTCAAGTGCGATCGCACCTAAATCCACTATTCTATACAAATAAAGAAAATTATAGTCAGTCTCTACTTTGATAAACCCTCTAATAGCCCTCTCCAATTGGAGGGGATAAAATCACCTGATTAGGGATTTTTAATTACAGCGGTTAACTTGTATCTTGGGAAAAGGTTTTTACTGATTAAAAACTATGAAAACTTTATCGGAAGCCAAACCTAGAGAGCTGCTATCCAACCATATTCACATTCGCCTCACTGACTCTGACTACAATCAAATCAAAGCAAGAGCAGAGCAAGTCAATTTGAGCATGAGCGACTTCATGCGGCGTGCAGCTTTGAGGAGAACCATGCCGCGCCCTCTAGCTGCATTTGACTTAAAAGCCTATCAAGTGTTATGCAAGATTGATGCCCAACTTAGAATTGCCGGAAACAACCTCAATCAGATTGCTAAAGCTTGCAATAGTGCTGTGGTATTGGGAGAACCCGTTATTGTCAATAGAGGACTCTTAGAAAGCGTACAGCACCTCATTCAACAAAACCAAACTGCTATTAAAACAATAGTTGCAAACCTTACTAATTCTACAGTCCGCTAATTTTTAACCAGCCTGAGCAATTGATGTAATAAACCTACTGCGAAACGGTTATGATTGGCAAACAAATCAAAGGTACAGGCTTTCGAGGCTGTCTGAACTACGTGCTGGGCAAAAAAGACGCTGCTCTAATTGGCGGTACTATGTGCGGACAAACTCCTGAAGAACTCGCTGCTGAATTTGGCATCGCCCGACAACTAAGACCTAACCTGAAAGTAGCAGTTTTTCACGCCACTTTATCTGTCGATAGCACCGAAAAACTCGAAGATTCTGAAGAAAATGACCAACGCTGGCTGGCGATTGCAGCCAACTACATGAAAGCGATGGAATTTGACAACAACCAATACGCAGTTGTCAAGCACAGCGATACAGAACACGACCACATCCACATCGTCGCCAGTCGCATTTGCCTAGATGGAGGTGTTGTTGACGATAGCTGGGATTACTACAAAAGCCAAGAAGTAATTCGCCAGCTTGAACGAGACTACAATTTAGAAACTATTGCACCCAGTTGGGAAATAGATAAGCGAGCTCCGACTACAGGAGAACACAGATATTTACAAAGCAAGGGAAATAAGAGTGTCAGAGTGCAATTGCAAGACCTAATTGATGAAGTTACTCAAGACAACCCAAGTATGTCAGAATTCGTTGAGCGGTTGCAGCAACAAGGCGTAGAGGTGCAAGTCGGATTGACTCGAACTGGCTTCAGTAAAGGCATTTCTTACAATTTAGATGGGGTCGCTTTAAGTGGCACTCAATTGGGTAAAGCCTACACTTTTTGTGGATTGCAGAAGCATCGAGGCGTTAGCTATGACAAAGGGCGAGATAACGCCCTAATTGAGGCTTTAATGCAGCCACAACACTTAGCGAACGCCCCTGGTGAGGCAGAGGAAAATGAGCTAGAGTCGTCACAATCCGAGCTAGTAGCAACCCTATCTGCAACAGCAAATGAGTTAGAGTTGTCACAATCTGAGCTAGAAACAACTACACCTGCAATTCCTGCAACAGCAAATGAGTTAGAGTTGCAATTATCAATCCTGCCTGAAAGGAATGAAACTCAGTGGCAAAAAGTGCGCGAGCATCTAGCAGTCGAGTACAGTTTACCTTTAGAATTGCTTGAAAAATTGCACTCTCATTCTTGGCTGTATGCTGGCTCAGAAAAGGCTATCTTTACGGCACGAACGCTTGAGGGGGAAGCCAGGCTCGCTTTTGTTCTCGATGAAAGAGGCAACTTTACTACAACCCATCCCCTGTCATCTGAAGCTGCTTTCTGGGTAGCCACTACTGGAGAAATTGAGCGAGCTGTGATTGCCTGTAACCCAATAGAAGCCCTTTCAAATTTGCTTATTGAACAGGATAACTCTGCAACAGCACCACCCACAATTTACATAGGAATTGAACGAGCTTCACAACTGCCTATAGAATTCTTACAAGAACTCGATACCGTTATTATAGCGCTCGCAGAAGATTCTCACCTCGCTCGAAATGCGAGTGCGCTGCTACCGAATGCAGAAGTTGTCAATCCACCGTCAAGTTGGAATGATATCTGGATACAATTAATTGAGCAAGAACAGCAAACTCAAAAACAAAATAACCAACAGTATAAACAGCGCATCCAAGAAATTGAATTGGATTAGCTTTTACAGCTTTAAAAATTGATACGACTTACGCAACTGAGGAATTTTTAGACTATCGAACACTCGGCAGACATAGCGAGCGCCGTCGATGTGCCTTGCCGAGCGGGCCAGCCACACAGGTGAATGAACTTATCACCCTATTCTCCCAACTTCAATCCTATAGCCCACATTCCGCACCCTGAACTGTCACACTACGAATTTTCGGAGTTTGGCTAAATCGAACTGGCGAGCGCAAGTCCAATTTCCCACTTGTGTGTATAAAAAATGATTAATTGGGTTCACAAAATTCCGCCAAAACCGATTGTGACAGTGGAGGGTGCGGAAAATGGGTTTGAGTGTGCAGAATTTA
>NZ_JAUBTV010000078.1:0-36648 GCF_036705145.1 Microcoleus sp. B5-D4
TCATTATTATCTCCGATGATTCACTTTTACTTCCTCAATCCGCGTATGTGCCAGTTGGGGGTGCGGAATGTGGGTTTTAAAGCGCTGCGGGCTAGTGAAAATTGGGACAGCTTAGAGTCAGCTCAAAAGCGAATTGTCGAAGCCGCTCTCCGAGACGCCCAACTCTCCGGCGTCGGTTTAGAAGGCGAGCAAAAAGAGCGTTTTAATGCCATTCAATTAGAATTGGCCGAAATTACTACCCAATTTTCCAATCACGTCCTCGACGCTACCAAAGCATTCAGCATCACCCTCACAAACAAAGACGAAATTGACGGTTTGCCGCCGAGTTTGTTGAGTTTAGCAGCTCAAGCCGCTCGCAGCGCTGGCGAAGAAAATGCAGATCCCGAAAACGGCCCTTGGCGGATTACTTTAGACTTTCCGAGTTACGGCCCTTTCATGCAGCACAGCACCCGCCGCGACTTGCGCGAAAAGTTGTACAAAGCTTTTGTCGGCAGAGCAAGTAGCGGAGAATTGAATAACTGGCCGTTAACCGATCGCATTTTAGCTTTGCGCCAGGAAAAAGCTGCTTTGCTAGGGTTTAGTAGTTATGCCGAATTGAGCTTGGCGAGCAAAATGGCTCCCGACGTTACAGCAGTGGAAGCTTTGTTAGAAGAATTGCGTCAGGCTAGTTATGATGCTGCTGTCAAAGATTTGGAAGAATTGAAGGCTTTTGCTGCGGAAAAAGGCGCGGCGGAAGCTGGAGATTTGAAGCACTGGGATATTGGTTTTTGGTCGGAACGGCGCAGGGAAGAAAAGTTTGCTTTTAGTGCCGAAGAATTGCGCCCTTATTTTGCTTTGCCACAGGTATTAGAGGGGTTATTTGGATTAGTAAAGCGGCTGTTTGGCGTGACAGTAACTGCGGCGGACGGTCAAACTCCTGTGTGGCACAAAGATGTGCGCTATTTCCAAATAGATGATGAAGCAGGAAATACGATCGCCAATTTCTATTTAGACCCCTACAGCCGCCCCGAAGAAAAGCGCGGCGGTGCTTGGATGGACGAGTGCGTGGTGCGCGCTAAATTTGTGGAAGCGGGAAAAACAACCACGCGGTTGCCGGTGGCTTATTTGGTGTGCAACCAAAGTCCTCCGGTTGACGGCAAACCGAGTTTAATGACTTTCTTGGAAGTCGAAACTTTGTTTCACGAATTCGGTCACGGTTTGCAGCATATGCTGACAACGGTAGACTATCCGGGGGCTTCGGGCATCAATAATGTTGAGTGGGATGCAGTGGAATTGCCCAGTCAATTTATGGAAAATTGGTGTTACGATCGCGCGACTTTGTTCGGGATGGCAAAGCATTACGAAACCGGGGAAACTTTGCCGGAACACTATTACCAAAAACTGCTAGCAGCGCGCCACTACATGAGCGGCACCGTCATGCTCAGGCAAGTACATTTTAGCAGCGTTGACATCGAATTGCACCACCGCTATCGATCGGGCGGCAGCGAAACTGTGGCCGATGTCCGCAACCGTATCGCTAAAACTACCACTGTTTTGCCTCCTCTGGAAGAAGACGCATTTTTGTGCGCTTTCGGACACATTTTTGCGGGTGGCTATGCGGCGGGGTATTACAGTTATAAATGGGCGGAAGTGCTCAGCGCTGATGCTTTTGCAGCTTTTGAGGAAGCGGGTTTGGAAGATGAAAGTGCGATCGCCTCTACAGGCAAGCGCTTCCGAGATACAGTGTTAGGATTGGGCGGCAGTTTGCACCCGATGGAAGTGTTTAAAACTTTCCGGGGACGCGAACCGAGCACTAAAGCTTTGTTGAGGCACAGCGGTTTAGTTGCCGCTTAATTTAAGTGTGCAATTAGTGGGGATTAATGCGGGTGAATTTATCTGCATTAATCCCTGTTTTTTGTTAAACAAGATTTACACATATCCTGTATGTGTAGGGTGCGGTGTGCATGAATTATTACCGCTATAATTCATATCAAATCCAGTAGCATCGTAATTATATCTCTCTGTTCTCTTCCTCTGTGTTCTCTGTGTCCTCTGCGGTTTAATCATTCCAATTCAACCGGAATTCATATCATGCGTCAAACCACTTTTTGCCTAACTTGTGCTGAATTCAAAATGTTTGTAGTAAAAACTAAAAGGTTCAGATTTTTATACTAATTCCCCCCATTCTTGCTAGCTATAATCCTGCTATCATCTGTAGGGAAACGGCAATGCCGTGTCCGGCGCGGGACTCGACAAAATTTCATAATAGTTATAAAATTGAGAATTCTAGCAACACTTTTTTATTGGTATTAATAGGACTAAAGTCCTCACTACAAACCAATTTTATTGTAGAAAATCATGCAATAAACATCTGTAGTTTGGCACATCATCCCCAATATTTTTGTGGAAAATCGGGCAAAAAGTGCGTTAGCGAAGCCCGCCCCTACGGGGGCTACGCCAACGAAGAGGATCGCCAGCAGCTTTTAGTTTAGGTTTAATGCTCATCAAACTAGCATTTGTGAATATTTGTTGTCATTGATCACTGATTATACTTAACTTTCCCTCTCCCTGAAATTAACTTTATATTTCGCAACATTGACGGACTCTTTTCTCGCTACAGCTAATGCTTTTATTTGCAACTAAAAATCGACGCTTTTACCAAATCTTTAAGATAGAGCTACAACAGCGAGTCTTTTTTGAATTTTTGATAAAGAACGGCGTACTGGGTGTCAAAAGGGTAAAAATTTTAGGTAGAAACTAAAAAACTTAGTTGAGATTAATTTGAGGATTATCAGAAAAAATCGTTGTATATTATATGATAAAAAGTAAGGATTGATAGTTAGTCGTTCACCCATAGATTAAGATTTTCATGGATATTCAATTAATTAATATCGGTTTTGGTAACATTGTGTCTGCTAATCGAGTGATTGCCATTGTCAGTCCAGAGTCAGCGCCAATTAAGCGGATTATTACTGATGCGCGGGAGCGGGGACAACTGGTTGACGCTACTTACGGGCGCCGCACGAGAGCGGTAATTATTACAGATTCGAGTCACGTCATCCTCTCGGCGATTCAGCCGGAAACGGTTGCTAATCGTTTTGTGGTGAGCAAAGACGGTCAAAGTCGGGATGATTGAGGTTTGTCAGTTGCAATTTGAGCGCTTACAGTTTAGAGTAAGCGAAAACTTGAATTGTTACACGTTTCTCTTCTAAAAATGAAATCTGGTAAATTAATTGTTCTGACGGGGCCTAGCGGTGTGGGGAAAGGCACCTTAGTACGATCGCTCCTCAATCGCCATTCCGAATTATATCTTTCGGTATCGGTGACAACTCGTGAGCCCCGTGAGGGAGAAATTGAGGGACAGCACTACTATTTTGTCAGCCGCAGCCGCTTTGAACAAATGGTTGAGGCTGGAGAGTTGGCGGAATGGGCCGAGTTTGCCGGTAATTTTTACGGTACTCCTTATTTTGGTCTCAAGCAAGGAATTGGTGAGGGAAAATGGGTATTGCTCGAAATTGAGCTCGAAGGGGCTAGGCAAATTAGAAATAAGTTTCCAGAGGCGCTGCGAATTTTTATTTTACCTCCTTCTTGGGAAGAATTGGAGCGGCGGCTGCGGAGTCGGGGTCAAGATTCCGAAAGTGCGATCGCCCGTCGGTTGGTGCGGGCTAAAGAGGAAATTGAAGCTGCGGGGGAATTCGATTTCCAAGTTGTTAATGACGACTTGGAATTTGCTTTGAAAAAGCTAGAATCAATACTTAATTTGGAGTAATTTTTAGGTGGGGATGAGTGAATTTTGAAGTTTTATTGAGACTAATGCCCAACAGCACGACACGGAAGTCACGGATACACTGATAGTTGTTTTTTCTTCTCACTTCTGAATCACCATTAAGAATTAATCCGTGTATCCGTGTCAAAATCAGTGTCGTGCATTCCTTGTTCCTTCAATCTTACCCATTTCTCCGTCCTGGCTAAAACTTCGCTACTTTGTTTGATAGCAACACAAACTTTGAAATTCAATTCCAGAATATTCAATGAAGGCGAAAATTTTCTCAACGGTTCAATTTCGCGAGCCGAACAGCCCAACATTTCCATATAAGCTAGCGTCCAGCCAATAGCTGCAATGTCCCCTACATTGCCTTCTCCGGCGCAAAGGTAACAACCCAATTCGCCCTCGGGCCCACACTCAGGACAAACCCAATTGCCCAGTTGTGAATGGGGCAGGTTTGTGCGGGATGCGGATGCAATTGTTAATGCTTTAATATGATTTTGAACTACTTGTTTAAAACCTCGGTTTTGGTCGCTGCGGTGGTCGGAATTACCGTGCGATCGCCCGATTGCTACTGCTTGCTGTTGTGGCGAAGCAAGAGAGGCTGTTTGGTTCTCCCTGGTTACTCTAGATTCGCCTAGGTTCGCTGTTAGCTGAATACCATAGTCTTTCGACTCCGCAGTCTGAGAGTGGTTGAGTGCGCTGGAGGAATCGGGTTCGGAAGTTGTGAAGGATTGTTCTATGCGATCGGCAAAATCTTGCATTGAGAGGTGATGTTCGATCGCCAAAGACCAAGTTCTTTTATGTCTGAGGTCGCCATATTTTCTGGCTTCTTCCTCAGTAATGCCGATCGCCGCCGCCTCTTGGCGCAGCACATTCATCGAAGTCATTGTATCTGATATCATTAGTTTGTTTGCAGTTAAAATTACGATCGCCCGTTCAGCCTACAAATAAATTACCTTAGATATAGTACAATAGTCCGGACTATTTTGAGATTGTATTCTGAAACCCTTGATTTTTCGTTAGCAAGTCGATTCGGCAATCGCCCTGAAACCCTTATTTTACGCTTGGCAATCACACACTGCCCGAAGCATTGATAGTAGCTAAAATCTAAAATCTAAAATCTAAAATCTAAAATTGGATGACTTCAATTCTTCCCGATACAGCTTTATCTGTGGCCGGACTAACATCATACCTGCAAGACTTGTTGGAGGGCGATCGCAACCTGCAATCAGTTTGGCTGACAGGCGAGGTGTCGAACGTTTCGCACCACCCCAGCGGCTGCTTTTTCACTCTCTGCGACACCGACAAAAGCGCTGCTATTCGCTGCGTGGTGTGGAATTCTCAGCGGCAAAAATTGGTGCAAATCCCGGAAAAAGGGGAACAGTTGCTGGTTTTGGGAAGCATCCGGGTTTACAAAAATCGCGGCGAGTACCAGTTGACTGTTGTGCAATCGCTACCGGCTGGGGCAGGATTGCAGGCTTTGCGGTTGCAGCAATTGCGATCGCGCTTGGATGCTGAGGGTTTCTTCGATCCCGCCCGAAAGCGTCCGATTCCCGCACACCCGCAAATTGTGGCCGTGGTGACATCCGATACTGGCGCTGCTTGGGGAGACATTCAGCGGACTCTAGCCCAAAGATATCCGGGTTTGCGGGTGTTGCTGTCGCCGACTGGAGTGCAGGGAGAATTGGCTGCTGCTGCGATCGCCCGCGCGATCGCCCGGGTAGAATTGGACGGTAGGGCGGATGTGATCATTTTAGGGCGGGGCGGCGGTTCTGCGGAAGATTTGGCTTGTTTTAATGATGAGAAAGTTGTCAGGGCGATCGCCAATTGTGCGATTCCAATTATCACCGGTATCGGGCACGAAAGAGACGAATCTCTCGCCGATTTAGTAGCAGATAAACGAGCGCACACTCCCACTGCGGCGGCCGCTCAAGCAGTACCAATTTTAGCAGATCTTTACTTTGAACACAAGCAGCGAATGGTCAATTTAGCAAGTGCTGTGCGGGCAAGATTTCAGACAGAAGAAGAGCATTTGCAACTGTTACAAAATCGATTAAAACGTTTGCCTGCGACATCCCGAACTTTGCGGCAAGCAACTGGTAAACTAGAAGTATTGCAAGAAAAGTTATCCGCACTGAATCCGGCGGCGGTATTGCAAAGGGGTTATGCGGCGGTAATCCAAAGTGACGGTACGATCGTCCGCACAACTTACGGTTTGGAATTGGGAGAGGAATTGACTGTGAGGTTGAGTCGGGGCGTGCTGAAAGTTAAGATTGTAGAAGTATTGGATGCGGAAGAAAAGTTATGATTGATTCGCAGTTGCGCCAGTCTGACTGGAATTATGAGGAAACGGTCGATCGAATTGAAGCGATTATCGATCGGGTGGAATCGGGAGAATTGCCTCTTGAGGAGGTTTTCGAGCAGTTTGGGGTGGCTGTGGAGTGTTGGCAGGAGTGCGAAAGCTTTTTGGCGCGGGGGAAGGAACAGATGGATTTGTCGATCGAGCTTTTGGCTGCGGAACCCGATTTTTAAGCGCAGGTGAACGGGGATTAATGTAGGTGAAATATGTTGATTCGTTATTGGATAATTTGTGCGATCGTAGGGGCGGGTTTTACCAACCATCTATGTTGAAAACTAAATATCTCCTAAACCCGCCCCGCCTAGATACTGGTTTTTAAAGAGCACAACAAGTAATTGCGATCGACCTCAGTTTTATGCAAATTCCCAGAATAAATTATATCAAACCCCATTGATGACAAAGGATTTGCTCAGCTCAGACCCATACAAATTTTACATTCAAGGCGCTATAAAATTATTGTGGGGTGGGCATCTCGCCCGCCCCAAAAATAAAATTTAGATGATCGACAGCTTACAATTTGTCGATCGACCTTTTGGCTTTATCTGCCAGATTTTTCACCGCATTTTTAGCATCTTCTGCAGCGTGGCGGGCGGCAGCTTCCGCTTGTTTGGCTTTACCTTCAACCTGGTCTTTTCTGTTTCCCGTGATGTTGCCGAAAATTTCCTGAGCTTTGCCTTCTAAATTTTTGCCGATCGCCTTCGCTCTGTCTTCTGTACTCATGATAAGCTCCGTTTGGCAAGTTGCTTTAGTAACATTGTAAAATCAACTCGCCTGCAATTGCCTTTAACTTCATATTAATTTATATTCTGCTTGACATCGATCTTCTGCTGATGATTTACTTAGTACAAATTACTCACTCAAAAAGCGAAGGATTCCTTTTTTTTACCACTGAATACGTCGGCCAAATTCGTCATAACTGAGATGTTGCACCATTCTCAAGAACGGGCTCTCCGGCCCGTTCCACAAAAGATAAATTTTCTTGTGGAACAGGCATCTTGCCTGTTCATAAAAGCCTAATTGAGAATGCTGTAAAATATGAGTCCTAAACAACTATTTCAAACTCGCCGCAGCAACTTTAATCGGTTCCAGCAATTCTAACGGCAAATGCAGCATATTCAATTGGGTGCTATCTGCTGCTTTCCTTTCCGGATCTGGGCCGTGATAATCGCTGCCACCCGTTGCCAGCAAACCGTAATGAAGACACAAATCTTTCAACTTTTGGATTTGGCTAGAACTGTGGGTGGGATGGTATACTTCAACTCCCATTAAACCCGCATCTACTAATTCTTTTAAGACTTCCTCAACAGCGCCGCCGCGAAATAAATAAGGGTGAGCCCACACCGGTACTGCGCCGCAACTTTTCAGTAAATCAATGCCTTCGACGATCGAGAATTTCTCGTAATGAACATAAGCCGGGCCGTCATCTCCCAGCCAGCGATCGAATGCTTCCCGCGATGATTTCGCGTGACCGGCTTTTACAAGTGCAGAGGCAATGTGAGGCCGTCCCGGTGCCATTCCTGGGGATGTTTTTGGCAGTTCGATCGCGTATCCCATTGCTGCTAATTTTTCGACCATTTCCTGCGATCGGCGAAACCTTCCTTCCAGGCGATCGTTCAAAGGAACTCGCAACTTATTTGCATCAGGATAAAAACCTAAAATGTGCAGGGAACGGCCGTTGTGAACGGTGCTGAGTTCGAGTCCGGGGACTATTTCTATACCGTGCAAAGCAGCAGCGGCGAAGGCTTCATCCCAACCCGACATCGTATCATGATCCGTGACAGCCAAGGCGCGAACCCCCGAAGACGCAGCCGCGGCTACGAGTTCGGCAGGGGTGAGAGTGCCGTCGGAATAAGTTGTGTGACAGTGGAGTTCTAGCATTTTTTTCGGTAAGTTAAAGTCTGCGAAATCGGCAATTATTCCCCTCACTCATGCCACATATATCGTCCCTGCGATCGACAAATTTTTGGGTAATTTCCATCTGTGAGCTGTAATAACTTTTCGCGCATTTAATGGGGAAATTTCTGTTTATTAAAAGCTTGCGTGGGGTGGGCATCTTGCCCGCCATTTCTGTTAAATTTAGATGCAGAACACCTTAGCTATTTCTTGATTTCTCGCATTGGGTAAAGGACACCCTCTGGCAATTTGGGAGGAACCGGCGATATTTCAATACTTTGTATGTTGTGAACTGGGATAACTACCAGTTTATCTGCCAATTCGAGAATTACCGGGTCTGCTGTCAACATTTTGTGCAGGCGAGTGCCTAAAGTTGCTTGCTCTCCTACTGTTCCCTCTGGCGCAATGAACTGGAAGTGTTGCTGTTTGCCGTTGGTATAGTGGATTGTCAGATTGATAATTCCTTCTTGGTTGGTTGCTTGCATAATTTTTTTCCCTAACAGTCGATCGGGACTTCGCAAAATTAACAATAAATCAAAACTGGCGATCGCACCACGATTGGAAAGCTCGTTGGAAAGCTTTTGACAAGACCCGGCTGTCGGTACGAAAGTCCGGTTACTGCTAATTTTATCACAAAAACTGTACGGAAACTCGCCAACTTACCCAGTATACAATTGCCAGTCGCGCTGTCTTTGCTCCTTAATGCGCGAGATCCTTCGCCAGCAATATTTGGTCGATCGGGCTTTCTTGTATGCCAGTTGGCAAAGTGGCTCAATTTAGCCTGTGTAGCGACTTGACTCAAAGCGGTCTCAAGTCTTACAGCAGAGGCATTTGAGCGCTTTGGGTGTCAAGGTTTTTCGAGGTGGGAACTGTGGAGGTTGAGATAGCGGCATTCTGCTGTCACTGCCGTAGAGGATTTTTTTATAAATTAATAACATAACATTCAGGTACAGCTTATGAAATCCACACTTTGTTTTCCCGAAACTTCTATTGAATCTAACACCGTTGCTGTTAATAATAATGCTAGTGACTCTTGTATCCTTGCAGCTTGGATTGACTTAGTAGGAGGAGATTTTGAGAGCTTGGGAGGAGATGATTGGCTTCCCTTGTGCGGCGACATTGATGACGGCGAAATTTACCGGGAATGGTTTTTGTGGCAAGACAGCGAAGTGACTCAAGAGTGGGAAGCTTACGATCCCATTACTAATTATCGAGTTGTGGCACCTAGCCGAGAAATGATGATTTCTCAAATCGACCAAATAGAAGATTCCAGAACAATTTAGTTGAGCGGGAGAATGTTAAAACTTGATTTTCAACTTTAATAAAAATTATGTAAACAAACCCGGTTTCTCCCAACCACATTAAAGAAACCGGGTTTGTCAGACCAAAACTCTAGGTGTGGGTTGAGTTCCAGGGGCCGAACCTAATAATTTAGGTCGCTACTGCTTTTTGTTTTTCTCGTTCTAATTTGCGCTGCTTCAAGGCGGCAAGATTTTGTTTAATTGTGTCGATCGCAAATCCAGCCCCCTGCTGTTGGTATAATTCGCTGGCACGGATCAAATCTGCAACAGCCTCGTCATCCGATCGCAAATTCGCACAAGCCAATGCACGATTGTGGTAAGCTTCTGCTAAAGTTGAAACTTGTTCTACAGCGCTGGTAAATTTATCTTTGGCTTTGCGGTACTTTCCCGACTGATAAGCCTCAATTCCTTGTTGGAAATAAACGGAAGCTTTGCTGCCGCTGTCGGTATCGGGAAATTCTGGGTTAGTTAAAATTGGTTCTTTAAAGAGTACAGAAATGCTGCCATTGCCGAAGTAAGCCCAAGTCATTGTTCCAAACCCAATCCCCAGCACGAGGGCAATAATGACAGACAGAGCAATAAAATTGGTGAGTTCCATAGAGCAATATTTGTTGTATTATAATATGATAAGTTAATTCCTAACTTCTGCAACAATGGCTGCACGGATTTACCTTAACTGGAAATGGTTTTTCCGGTCGCTAGCTTTAGTATTGTCGATCGGCTTAATTACTGCAACTGCAAGTTCTGAGGCAGCAACCAACGCGCAAACTCAAGCAGGGTGGCAATTGTTGCAGCGGGATGAAACGGGGTTGGTGGTAGCAATGCGACACGCGATCGCCCCAGGTACGGGAGATCCTGCTAACTTTAAGTTGGGTGACTGTTCCACCCAGCGCAATTTATCTGCACAGGGAAGAACCCAAGCCAAGCAAATTGGAGCCGAATTTCGCAACCGCAACATCAAAGTGGCCAGAGTTTTATCGAGTCAGTGGTGTCGGTGTTTGGAAACAGCAAAACTGATAAATATAGGCAAAGTCGAACCGTTCCCAGCCCTGAACTCGTTCTTTAGCGACAGCAGCAAAGAAGCCAGCCAAACAGCAGCAATTCGCAAATTAATTGTGGACAACCGCAACACTAAAGGCGCAATTATTATGGTAACTCATCAAGTAAATATTACCGCGATTACTGATATTGTACCGCAAAGCGGCGAAGCTGTGATTCTCCAAGGCTCTCCACATGGTAAAATCCAAATAGTCGGACGAATTGGAGGATTTTAAATCAATAAAAAGTTATAATAATATTACCAATTCCCCATTACCAATTTATATGAGTTTCCAATACAGCGCCGCCCTAGTGACTTTAGCAGACCTTGATAAAGAAGTTCTAGTTAAATTTTACACAAAATTTCTCGACATAGAACCCAACCCTTACATTCCCAATACTTATGCTGAATTTCAACTCCCAGGCTTAAGACTCGGCATATTCAAACCCAAAGATTCCCACAAATCGGAATTTGCAAGTCGAGCAAAAACAGGCATGAGTTTGTGTCTGGAAGTCAGCGATATCGAAACTGCGATCGCCCGAATTTGGGCTTTAGGTTATCCGCCCAGCGGAGAAATTATCAAAGCTTCTCACGGTCTAGAAATCTATGCCTTCGATCCTGCCGGGAACCGCATAATTTTACATCAATCCCATGAGAATGTAGGATGAGGGCTAATGATTTGTGAACTCTCGATCTTCTCTTCTATCCTCTTCTCTTCCTTTGTGGAACAGGCGTCCCGCCTGTGGTTCTTCCCGTCTTCGCGGTTCGTCAAAAAAAACATCAACTACCTAATCAGTTCAGCAAAACTATAAAAACTGATAATTAATAACAACAAAGCTGTCAGGTGAGTTAGCTGAAATTGAGGCCGTGGATCGATGGATTCCCGCACCAAAATTGAAAAAGACGAACCAATTATATAACTTAAAGACAGCGTTAAATACTGCCACTGCAATGTTACACTCCACAGCCCAAGCAAAATCATCGCCAAAGTCAACATCACCAACTCAACAAAGCGAGGCGGATTGTGCTGAGTAGACAGAATCAAAGTGTCAAACCAATATTGCCAAGGTCTCATGTTTTAGCGATCGAGCTTTTGGATTTAGCCTTCTAGCTTAACCTACGATCGCCATTCAGTTTGTTGCTGCAAACACCTTAAAGCCTCCGCCGTCTCAACCTGCGGAAATTGCCCGTAAAAGCGGCTGACACTGTAAAAAGGGTGAGGAGTCTCCAGAACGATCAACTTATCGCCCATTTGGGCCAAAAATCCCATCAAATCTGCCGGGGCCACAGGCGCGCAAATCCACAAAGCCAGCGGTTGCTGCGACTCCAAAGCCTTAGCCGCCACAGCCATCGTCATCCCTGTAGCAATGCCGTCATCTACCAAAATCGCCAAAGCCCCCGCCGCGCTGATATTGGGGCGTCCCGGAGACAAATCTGCCAGCAGAGATTGAGCATTATTTTGAGCCAGGGGCAGGGCTGATTTTTGCAAGCGTAAATTGTGCTGCTTTTGCTTTTCCCAGAGGACGTGACCGTCAGCAGTTGCAGCCCCGATCGCCAATTCTAAATTATCTGGGCGAGTAATTTTCTTGGCAACAACCACATCCAAAGGACAGCCCAAGCGGCGCGCAATCGGCACAGCAACGGGCAAACCCCCGCGCGGCAAGGCGTAAACAATCGGTTTCACCGCCTTCTGTGTCATTAAACTCAACTTGCCGAACTCGTCCACAACTGCCTCGGCCAGTTTTTCGCCTGCATCGGCGCGATCGTCAAAAAACGGGTTAGAGAACATATTTTTGCCTGTACGAGCTCAACCAAACAATTGGAGATTGTGCCAGTGTTAATTGGAGATTGTACGCTCGACAGCATCACCTACAAGCTTCTAGCCAATCTCAAATCACCAAACCCGATCTAAACTATAAACTCTAGACTCCAAAATATCTCCCTAATTGTAAAATTTATGTCCAGCGACTTGCAACTCAGCCTTTTTGACAACAATCAAAGTGCCACTTTCCAAACTGACTCAATACCAGCAAATGCCAAAATTCCCATTCCTCCCGGCACTTATCAAAATATGGAACAAATCGGCGAGCACTGCAACCGCTGCTACCGCTGCGAATTGGGCAACAGCCGCACTCACGCCGTCATCGGGCGCGGCAATCCTCAAGCCTCAATTTTGATTGTGGGAGAAGCGCCCGGACAAAACGAAGACGAAACCGGATTGCCCTTCGTCGGGCGATCGGGCAAACTGTTAGATAAGATTTTAGAATCCGTGGGATTGAGTGCAGAAACCGACGTATTCATTGCCAACGTCATCAAATGTCGCCCTCCCAACAACCGCCCTCCGACAGCAAAAGAAATCGAAGCTTGCAAACCATACTTGCTCGAACAAATTCGCATCTTAGACCCCAAAATTATTTTATTAACTGGTGCAACAGCCCTCAAAGCTTTGCTAAGCGACAAGCGGCCTATTAGTAAAATCAGAGGTCAATGGATTAAATGGGAAAATCGTTTGTGTATGCCAATTTTTCACCCGTCGTACTTGTTGCGAAACCCCTCCCGCGAACCGGAGACTCCAAAATGGTATATGTGGCAAGATATGCAGGCTATCAAGGCTAAACTGGATGAATTCAAAGAGCAATTCTAATCAATTTTTCTTGTTGATTTGTAGGCTGGTTTGAGGCACAATCTCGGATTTTTACCCACAATCTTAAAACCCGCCCCCACCCACCGAAAAATTATAATTAATTTTCATGTGCAATTAGTAGGGGACGGGTTTCACCAACAATCTCTGATTTTTACCTGCCATCTACAAAACAAGTTCCCGCTTTCCATTCATAAATTCACGCCCCGTAGTAAAAATCCGAATTATGGTTGTCTCTAGTATTTTTAGTGAAACTCCTATCAATAGACAAGAAATTCCTCAAGAACTATTAGACATTGAAGATAAACAACGTACTAATCCACTTCCTTGGAAAGGGCAATTTTCACCCCAGTTCGTCGAAACTTTGATTGATAAATACGCAACTAAAAATAGTGTTATTTTTGATCCATTTTTAGGTAGTGGAACAGTTTTATATGAGGCAGGAAGATTCGGAGTGGAAGCCTGCGGAACAGAAATCAATCCAGCAGCTTTAATCCTAGCTAACACTTATAAATTCATCACTATTTCACCCGGAAAGCGTGAAAAATGTATCAATTGTTTTCTCGCTCAACTAAAAACAGAGATATGGGAGAGAATGCCACTCTTCCAAACAATACAAAAAGAACTTACACCTAATGATTTAATAGATAAAATTGTAGATGTAGCCGTTGATGATGAAGAAAACTTCCTTAATATTCTACATGAAGTATTAGTGATATTGCTAGACTTAGAAAACAAAAAACTTACCAAATCAAGAGTTTTTACACTTGCGGAAAATATCGCTACTTTTGTCCTTAAACTACCCTATAGTAAAAAGCCGATAAATGCCTACAATGCCGATGCAAGACACGTTCCCTTACAAAACTCCAGCGTCAATCTTGTGATTACCTCCCCCCCTTATATCAATGTATTTAACTATCATCAGCAGTATCGCGGTTCTACTGAAGCACTAAACTGGAAAATTTTAGAGGTGGCAAAATCCGAGTTTGGTTCTAATCGCAAGCATAGAAGTAATAGATTTCTAACTGTCATTCAATATTGCTTAGACCTCGCCTATACTTTGCAAGAATTGTTAAGAATATGCCGCCCTAACAGTAGAATAATATTTGTAGTAGGTAAAGAATCAAATATTAGAGGAACGCCTTTTTTAAATGGGGAGTTAGTTGCAGAAGTTGCTCGTCAAGTATTGGGGATTAGCTTAGATATCCGTCAAGAAAGAAGTTTTGTAAATCGTTATGGAAAAATTATCAAAGAAGATATACTACACTTTACAAAAAGAGAAGACTTACAGTATTATTTTGCCATACATCAAGCCAGAACTCTTTCTATAGAAGCTTTAATATCTGCTTATTCCGTAGCCAATGAACAAGTAAAAGATGAAATCAAGGATGCTATCGATAAGGCTGCCACAGTACAGCCCTCACCTTATTTCGATCTGCAGCGTTCACGAAAAACCATTGAAATACTCAACCCAAAAGAAGAAAATTATGTTTAATTTAGCTCAACCACATGGGGACAAACTAGCAGCATTACTTGATAACGTGAAATTACCTCCTACAGATAAACGGCGTGTTAATCAAGCAATCGAATACTATAAAAAATGGTTGGAAACGCTTAAAAACATCAGGGGGGATGATCTGAAAGTTGTTCCAGAGATGGTATCCCATCTAACCTCCTATAAGCGATACATTGACGTTGAACTAATTTTTGACAGTGACAATGATTTTTTGTACCGTCAAAAAGGGCAATTAAAACTTGACAACTCAATTATTGAAGAATTTATACCTATCTTAGTTACAACCGTCTTTGCAGATTCATTAAAGGACAAAGAATTATCCTTTGGCCCAACACAGTGTTTTTCATCACTACGATTTGAGTCAAGTTTAAAACTCAGTCCAAAAGGCGGCGGGATGAGTATTCGAGCCAAGGATCAAGATTTTGCAATTAGTAGAAAAATATTCCTAAAAGCCTCTCATAACCAAGATTTTAAGGAGACTACCTCCCGTGAGGCAAATATTGCTTATGTTGCGGCTGAGTGTAAAACAAATCTTGATAAAACCATGTTTCAAGAGGGCGCAGCAACTGCCCTGGATGTAAAATTGAGTGTACCAGGAGCCAAGTATTTCTTGCTATGTGAGTGGCTTGATATGTCGCCGATTAGCTCATCACTCACAGCTATTGATGAGATACTAATTTTAAGAAAAGCAAAACGCTTATCGTCTAATATCAGAAGTGCTTTTAGTACGGTAGAGGGAAGAAAGAAAAATAAAGATTATTTTGTCAACCATCTCGATAACAACCCCTTTGCACCGGAAGTTTTTATGAGATTTTTAAAAGAGATTGAAGGGATGATTGGTAAAGATGAACTAGACGAAGATGACGTGCTGTCAAGAGGCTATTTTTAAGTGTAAAAAAATCATCTGAACCAGCGAAAGCTATGGCTTTGCCTGACAATCGCGCAACCACAAACGAATAGCCTCAGCAATTTCGCTTTCACTATCTTGACCTAATAAAGGACGAATCTCCGCCCCAGTACCAAACCGAGAAACGATTTTTACCAACTCCCACCCGTTCTCGGTTTTAGTGAAAAATAACCAATGATATTGCTCAATTTCGACTGGTTTTCCCCCGCGATACTGCCGTTCCAAAGTAGTAATGAAAACTTGACTGGCATTTTCAGGAAGTGCATCTTCAAAATTTAAAGGTAGCGGTTCAAACTCCGGGCGGCCGGCTAAAATTATTTGCGGCAGCGCGTAACCGGGCGGTGTATTAGTGTTAGGAGAAAAGTGCGATCGCACAATTACGCGATTAGCATAACTCGGCAAATCTTGCAACAGGCGATCGACCAAAGTTTCTAAATCAGCGGGACAGGGCGATCGTACTAATAAATCATACCGACTGGCATTTATACTGTTAGTATGATTTGTCACAAAATTAACTGCTAAAGTCGGAGTTGCCACCGCAGATATCAGCAGATAAACACAGATGAACGCAGATAAAATTCCCTTGGCGTTCATCGGCGTTTATCGGCGGTAAAAACTGAGATGTTGCACCATTCTCAATAAGCCTTTTATGAACAAGCAAGATGCCTGTTCCACAAAGAGTGAATTTTCTTGTGGAACAGGCATCTTGCCTGTTCTTGAGAATGGTGCAAGATGTGAGTTAAAAACAACATTCATATTGTTACTCCAACTCTTCACAAATACGCGCAAAAGCCGCCACCGGATCATCCGAAGCAGTAATTGGCCGCCCAATCACCAGATAATCCGCACCAGCTTTCAAAGCCGCCTTTGGAGTCATCGATCGTTTTTGATCTCCTCCCTCAGCCCATTTCGGACGCACACCGGGACAAACTAACAGAAAATCATCCCCGCAACTCATTCTTAACTGTTCCACCTCTTGCGGAGAACAAACAGCACCAGCTAAACCCGTTTCCTTAGCCAACAATGCCATGTGTAAAGCAAATTCCGGCAACTCCAAAGGTATTTTCAACTCAAAAGCCAACTGTCGCGAATTCAAACTCGTTAACAGAGTAATAGCAATCAACTTAGGACTCGGTTTATCCACAGCCGCCGCCCCTTCAGTCAAAGCCAACTGTGCCGCTTTCAAAGCATCTTTACCACAAGTAGAATGGATCGTCAATAAATCCACATTATACTTAGCAGCAGCCCGACAAGCACCAGCCACAGTATTCGGGATATCGTGAAACTTCAAATCGAGAAAAATCCGCTTTTCCCGCTGTTTTAAAATTTCCAAAATCCCCGGCCCGGAACTCACAAACAGTTCCAAACCCACTTTCCAGAAAGATACTTGCGGCAGTTTGTCCAGAAGTGCGATCGCCTCTTCTTGACTCGAAACATCCAAAGCAACAATAATTCGATTATCAGCGTTCATCAGCGTTCATCTTCAGTATTCATCTGCGGTTAAAAAAATAGATTAGTCATCTCCAGAAAAGCCTGTTTTGAACAGGCAAGATGCCTGTTCCACAATAATTATTGGAGATGTCTATTCAAGACACCAATCGAACAAACTTATTTTTCCCGACTTGCAAAACCTTACCTTCCAATTCAGCAGGTGATTCAAAGGTGAGGTTAACATCAGAAACTTTATCGCCCTCCAACTTCACCCCGCCGCCCTGCATCAACTTCCGCGCATCACCGCTACTTTTACAAAGCCCGCTAGCACTCAGAATATAAAACAACTTAGCCGGAAATTGCACACTTGCCAAAGAAAACTCCGCCACAGCATCAGCTTGTCCCGCAGCACCTTTAACCAGCGCCATTGCATCTTGTTGTGCGCGATCCGCCGCTTCCTGCCCCCGATACTGGCGCACCACATCCACAGCCAAAAGTTTCTGTTTTTCTCGCGGATTTTCTGGCAATTCATCAAGTGGCAAATCTGTCAATAGTTCAAAATATTGGGCGATCGAACTATCAGCAATTTTCTCCAACTTAGAATACATCGTCAGCGGGTCTTCCGACAAAGCCACATAATTGCCCAAAGATTTCGACATCTTCTGCACGCCGTCAGTCCCGATCAAAATCGGCATCAGCAAACCAAACTGCGGCTTCATCCCAAAATGGCGCTGCAAATCTCTCCCCACCGCAATATTAAACTTTTGGTCACTTCCCCCCAACTCAACATCAGCTTCCAAAGCCACCGAATCGTAACCCTGCATTAGTGGATACAGAAACTCATGCAGGAAAATCGCATTTTCCTGCTGCATCCTGTTATCAAATCCCTCTTTAGCGAGCATCTGCTGCACCGTCATCGTGCCTAGCAGTTCCAAAATCTTCGCCATGTCCAATTTTGACAACCACTCGGAGTTATAGCGAATTTCCAAACGTCCGGGCGTGTCAAAATCTAGAATCGGACGCACTTGGTCTAAATAAGTCTTGGCATTTTCCGCCACTTGTTCGGCCGTCAACTGGCTTCGCATCTCGGACTTTCCTGTCGGATCGCCAATTCTTGCGGTAAAATCTCCGATGACCAGTACCGCCGTGTGGCCTGCATCCTGAAAAGCTCGCAGCTTGCGGAAGCAAATGCTGTGTCCCAAGTGAATGTCCGCCCCTGTGGCGTCGATTCCCAGTTTGACGCGCAAAGGTCGATCGACTTTTGCCAGCAGTTGGGCTAAATTTTCGTCAGGGTTGCTAGAATCAGGTCGATCTGGAAAAATCTCGCTGACGCCGCGGTAAAGCGCTGAAAGGTTAGGAGTTATCATCGGGGAGCGATCGTCCATCATATTATTTTGCCAAAGTGCAGCAGAATTAGTTACACTCACTGGTTGACGCATAAAAACATAACTATCAAGCTACTATAATCCCAAAGCTGACCGGCTTTCATTAGCTGACCCCGCCCAAAAACGGATACCAGCCCCCGACAACAGTCGTGGAGATCCCCAAATTTTAGACTCTTGTTCAAACTCCCAGATTCATCTGTGGAATAAATCTAAAATCTAAAATCTAAAATCGACTGACAGTCTCTAGGGTTCGCATCTAAAATTAAAAGTCTTAAACCCCAAATCGAGTGAGGAAGTGAAATCCACGTGTCAACCAACGCAGTCCGCAATAACACGGAAAACTCAGCCCCCGTATTCGAGTTTGTTCAGTCAGTCAGTAAAGTGACCGCCGGAACCATACTCAGCATGACAATGCTTGCCAGTTCCGTAGTCGCTGGCGGACTGGTTGGCTTAGCGATCAGCTTCCGCAATTTGCCAGATGTTCGGATCTTGCAAACCTACTCTCCTACAGAAACTACCCACATTTACGACATCAACGGCAAGCCGCTAGCCAGTATCCACGACGAAGCCAACCGGGATGTCGTACCCCTTGACCAAATCTCCCCGAACCTGAAACGAGCTGTTCTGGCGATCGAAGATAGCAACTTCTTCACCCACAAAGGCATCAACCCCGGCGGGATAGCCCGAGCTCTCATAGTCAACCTAGAAAAAGGTCGAACCGTTGAAGGCGGCTCGACTATGACTATGCAGCTAGTCAAAAACTTGTTTCTATCTCCCCAGTCAAAATTTAGTCGCAAGGTAGCGGAAGCGGTAATGTCTATCCGCTTGGAGCAAATTCTCAACAAAGACCAAATTCTGCAACTATACCTGAATCAAATCTACTTAGGTCACAACTTGTATGGCGTAGAGACAGCCTCTCGAAGCTATTTCAACAAATCAGCAAGTAATTTGACTCTTTCAGAAGCAGCGATGCTGGCCGGCTTAATTTCTGCCCCCGAAGAATACAGTCCTTTCGTCAATTACAAGTTGGCAAAAGAGCGGCAAGCCCTCGTTTTAGGCCGCATGAAGGATCTTAAATGGATTACGCCGGCCCAAGAAACTGCTGCCCGCCAGGAAAAAATTAAGCTAGGCAAAATTACCTCTTTTGGCGGATCTCAAGTTCCTTACGTAACACAAGCCGTAGTCCAGGAACTGACAAGGCGTTTTGGGCGAGATGCCGTGGTTAAGGGAGGAATGCGCGTTCAAACCACGATCGACCTCAAAATGCAGCGCATAGCCGAAGAAACAGTCAAAGCGTGGCACAATCGGCTTTACTACCAAGGGCTGTTTTACGATCGCGATGAAGGTCAAATTGCCCTAGCCGCCGTCGATCCCCGCACCCACTTCGTCAAAGCAATGGTTGGCGGCGTCGATTACGAAAAGAGTCAGTTCAACCGCGCCATTCAAGCACGCCGCCAGCCCGGATCTTCTTTTAAACCTTTTATCTACTACGCTGCCTTTGCTAGCGGGAAATACAGCCCCGATTCAGTTGTCTACGACTCCCCTGTCGGCTACCGCGACGGCGACGGCTACTACTACCCTCAAAACTACGGTGGCGGCTTCTCCGGTGCAGTCAGCATCCGCAGAGCTTTGGAAGTATCTCTGAACATTCCCGCCGTCAAGCTTGGCCAAGAAGTCGGATTGAATAAAGTAATTGAGATTTGCCGCGTGCTCGGCATCCGAAGTCCGATGGAACCGGTGATTTCTTTGCCCTTGGGTGCGGTTGACCTCACTCCTTTAGAAATGGCCGGAGCTTTTGCTACCTTCGCCAACAACGGCTGGCATTCTGACACCACGTTTATCGTGCAAGTCACTGACAGCAGCGGCAACGTCTTGCTCGACAATACGCCCAAACCCAAATTAGTTCTCAATTCCTGGGCGGCGGCCTCTGTCAACAGCGCCCTGCAAGGAGTAATTACCAGCGGAACGGCAAGGGCGGCTCAACTTGGGCGGCCGGCTGCTGGGAAAACTGGTACAACTTCTTCAGAACGGGATATCTGGTTTGTGGGTTACGTGCCGCAGTTGTCGGTGGCTGTTTGGATGGGCAATGACAATTATAGACCGATGAGCTATGGTGCTACTGGTGGTGGGATTGTCGCCCCTGTTTGGCGTGATTTTATGAGCCAAGCTTTGCAGGGAGTTCCCGCAGAAAGTTTCAAACCTGCTTCATCTTTTGAGCGCCCTTAATTATCAGTCAGTTGTCAGTTGTCAGTTGACTGTTGGCAGTTGGCAGTTGGCAGTTGGTGTTTGACAGTTGACAATTGACACTTGGCAGTTGACAATTACCCATTATTTCTCCTCTGACCGAAAGAATCCAGGATACCCGCCACGTGATTCATCCGTGGAGAAATAAAAAACCTGTATCAGATGAAACTTGCCGAACGTATTTATGCGTGGGGTCAATGCTTCAATCTAAAATCTAAAATCTAAAATCTAAAATCGATTGACTTCTGGCTTCTGGCTCACACTCGATAATTAATCCGTGTATCCGTGTCAAAATCCGTGTTGTGCCTTCCTTCTTTCTCCGATCTTAAGATTGTTTTTCCAGCTCAGATTTCATCCGCTCCAGCGTTGAGTTCATTTGCTCAAACATCTGCTGGGGCGTGATGCCAAATTGATTGAGCTGTGTTTTTAACTGCTCTACAGTCATCTGAGCCATGAAGTCCTCAGACAGCTCAAAGCGCTTCATAAAAATACGGTACCGCTCCATCATCGATTCCATCTGAGCGATGAACATTTTCTTGCCTTCGCGATCGAATTTGCCGTAATTGCCACCTAGTTTGATGAGAGATTGATAGTCTTCAAACAACAGCTTGGCTTCTTGCTGAACAATTTCTGAATCAAAAAATCCCATAGCTTTCCTAATTTTTTAATATTCAACTAATTTTGATCGAGGCGAGAAAACCCGCTGCTTTTTGTACCATTTTATCAGTTGCCGGAGGAAGTCCCTACCCCTCAAGGTACAAGAATAAGTAGAAATTTCCGTACAGGAGAGGCATGGCCAAACAGGGCATCGGCCAAACAGGGCATCGGCCAAACAGGGCATCGGGCCCGAAAAGCGTTGGTTATTGGTTATTCAAACTAACAACCAACCAATAACCAATAACTAATGACTGATGACTGATGACTAATGACTAATGACTTCTTCAAACTTCCCCGATGCGTTCTAGAGGCCAAAACCGCACTACAGCACGGCCGATGATATTCTGCTTAGGTAAAAATCCCCACCTGCTGGAGTCGTTGCTGTTGTTGCGGTTGTCTCCCATCACAAAGTATTCATTTTCTGGGACGCGATAAGGCCCCCACTGGTATTTAGGAGGTTCGGCAATATATTTTTCGACGAGGGGTTTGTCGTTGAGATAAACTAAACCTTTTTTAACGGCGACGGTTTGACCCGGTAAGCCAATTACCCGCTTGATGAATGCTTGGTCTTGGGTAAAGCCTTGTTCTTGCAACTTTTCCGGGGGAGTAAATACTACGATGTCCCCAGTTTTGGGAGGTTCGAGGTAGTACGAGATTTTTTCGACTACCACGCGATCGCCCACGTGCAAAGTTGGTACCATAGAATCTGAGGGTATGTAGCGCGGTTCGGCGACCAACGCTCGAATCACTATTGCTAAACTCAAAGCAATAATCACTATCTGAAGATTTTCTCGCTGCGACTTCCACGCTTTCTGCCACCAGGTTTCAGGCGGATTTTCTGCTACTTCTGTACCCAAATTCTTTTTTTCAGATGTCATTTATTTCTCCACTATATAGTTCTTGCTAATTATCTAATTGCCCTTGAAGTAGCTCGCTCTAATTAAACGTAAAACTTTGTTGGGGTATTCAGAAACCCGGAAGGGCGAACACGGCGGCGCCGTCCTACAGAAACCGAGTCGATCGGTCTCCTATTTTTTGAGACGAAGATACTTAGAAAAGTAAGCGTACATTGTGTTGATATTAACTCATAAAAAAGGCAGAGAACTAAGATTCTCTACCTTTTTTATTTGAGGATTTTGAGTTGTTTGCGATTACGAGATTGGTTATTTCAAAACTTTACTCGATATCGCACTTACTCAAACTTACTCAACGCCTTGGGGCAGCAATTCCCGCTTTTGACCTTGCAGCACCTTAACAATTCCGTCCTCGCCCACATCCACAACAGCGGTGTCGCCGTCTTTGATGCGGCCAGAAAGGATTTCCTCAGCCAAACTGTCTTCCAACAACCGCATGATGGCGCGGCGCAGGGGTCGGGCTCCGTAGCTGGGGTTGTAGCCTTCTTCTACCAGCCGTTCTTTGAATTTTTCGGTCACTTCCAGGGTGATTCCCTGTTCTGTCAAACGACTGAACACTTCTTTGAGCATGATGACCGCGATTTCCTTGACTTCTTCCCTGTTCAACTGGCGGAAGACGATAATTTCGTCGAGTCGGTTGAGGAATTCGGGGCGGAAGTAGTTTTTGAGTTCTTCGTTAACCAAAGAACGAATGCGGTTGTAATTAGCATCGGCTTGGTTGTCGCTGAACTCGAAACCGAGGCCGCCGCCGCCTTTTTCAATCACCTTAGAACCGATGTTTGAGGTCATAATCAGCAGCGTGTTTTTGAAGTCCACGGTGCGACCTTTGGCATCTGTTAAGCGGCCGTCTTCCAATATTTGCAACAGCATATTGAAGACATCGGGGTGGGCTTTTTCGATTTCGTCGAACAGCACGACGGTGTAAGGACGGCGGCGGACTGCTTCTGTGAGTTGGCCGCCTTCGTTGTAGCCGACGTAGCCCGGAGGAGAACCGATGAGTTTGGAGACGGTGTGCCGTTCCATGTACTCCGACATATCCAGCCGAATCATCGCGTCTTCTGAACCGAAGAAGTAGCCGGCTAGGGCTTTGGTGAGTTCGGTTTTGCCGACGCCGGTAGGCCCGGAGAAGATGAAACTGGCGATCGGGCGATTGGGATTTTTCAAGCCAACGCGAGCGCGACGGATGGCGCGGGAAACGGCTTTCACTGCTTCTTCCTGTCCGATCAAGCGCTGGTGCAAGGTATCTTCCATGTGCAGCAGCTTTTCGGATTCGGATTCGGTCAGTTTGTTTACCGGTACGCCTGTCCAGCTTGCCACGATTTGAGCGATATCTTCTTCGGTGACTACTGGCGATGGGTCTGTTTCGCCGGTGCGGGCCGAGTCGGTTTTTTTGGCTTGGGAAATAGCGCGAATTTCGGCTTTGATGGTCATTTCCCGATCGCGCAATTCGCCGGCTTTGTCAAAGTCTTGAGAACGCACCGCTTCGTCTTTATCTTTGAGGACTTGGCGCAGTTCTTTGTCAAGTTCTTTGGCTGCGGGGGGCAGTTGGGAGTTGATCAAGCGAACTCTGGAACCAGCTTCGTCTACCAAGTCAATTGCTTTGTCTGGGAGGAAGCGATCGGAGATGTACCGATGTGAGAGTTTCGCTGCAGCTTCCAGGGCCGTGTCCAAGATTTTCAGCTTGTGGTGCTGTTCGTAGCGTTCCCGCAGACCGAAGAGAATCTCGATCGTCTCGTCAACTGTGGGTTCGCCGACCATGACGGGCTGGAAGCGCCGTTCTAGGGCTGCATCGCGCTCGATGTGCTTGCGGTATTCGTCGAGGGTGGTAGCGCCGATACACTGGAGCTCGCCTCTTGCCAAAGCCGGCTTGAGAATGTTTGCCGCGTCTATCGCGCCTTCAGCCGCACCTGCACCTATCAAAGTGTGCACTTCGTCAATCACCAAAATCACGTTACCCGCTGTGCGGATTTCGTCCATGATTTTTTTGAGGCGTTCTTCAAATTCGCCCCGGTATTTCGTGCCGGCAACCAGCAAGCCGATGTCGAGGGTAACAACGCGCTTTTCTTCGAGGATGTCTGGGATGTCGTTGTTAGCAATGCGCTGGGCCAGACCTTCGGCGATCGCGGTTTTACCAACTCCGGGTTCCCCGATGAGCACCGGGTTATTTTTGGTGCGGCGACCGAGGATTTGAATTACCCGTTCGATTTCTTTTTGGCGTCCGACTACTGGGTCTAGTTTGCCATCGACCGCCATTTGAGTGAGGTTGGCGCCGAATTCATCCAGGGTTGGGGTTTTGGTGCGGGCACCGCCACCAGTGGCTGCGACTTCTGCGGTTTCTCCCAGCATCCGAATCACTTGGGTACGGACTTTCGACAAGTCTACTCCCAGGTTTTCTAAGACTCTGGCCGCTACTCCTTCACCTTCGCGGATCAGGCCCAGCAGCAGGTGTTCAGTACCTATATAGTTGTGTCCGAGTTGGCGAGCTTCTTCTAGGGATAGTTCTAGAACCCGCTTGGCGCGGGGAGTGAACGGAATTTCGACTGCTACGAAACCGGAACCGCGGCCGATAATTTTTTCCACTTCAATCCGAGCATCTTTGAGGTTGACCCCCATTGATTTGAGGACTTTAGCTGCAACCCCGGTTCCTTCTCCGATCAGACCCAGGAGGATCTGTTCTGTCCCTACGAAGTTGTGACCCAGGCGGCGAGCTTCTTCCTGGGCCAACATGATTACTTTTATTGCTTTTTCTGTGAAGCGTTCAAACATGATTTATTCCCATCACCTGCTGCTATGTGCCCGTTTCGAGGTCACGCTCGCACAACGAGCGTTTGTGTTCGAGTGTTAACTCGTACTGCTTATTCTAGCGCGACACTCCCAACCTATCTGCCGCACTCGGCTGCGGTTGCAGATTCCAGGCTCATGTTGCAGGGTGGCTTTCAACTGGGAAGACCCAAATGGTGGCTGACCTACAACCTCCCCTAGACTGCAAGAAGATTGCTCTTCTCGGCCCGTGCCCAACCTACGACTACGTATTGATGGATTCTAGCACACTCTTTTTGGCTGTCATGCAGGTGCAAAAGTGATAATTCTCGAAGTACAGGCCGGGTTTTGCACAAAACTTATTAGTTAGATTCACGATCTATGTCCTAAGCTAGATAGACATTAAGCTGCTGCCAATCTCCCGAATCTGTGGGTTTGGGAGGGCGAGAGCGAGCTGGGCTTTCTTCATCTAAAATTTTGCCCCCGATTCGTTGAAGATTTGGGTATTCTTCCTGTTGTCAGTTGTGCGATCGCTCCTGATCAATTAGTGAGTCTTACTACAGTCCGAGGGGTTTGGCTCAGACTATACTCGGCACGGTTCCAGACATTGCTTTCGTAGCAGAGTGCTTTGGTCGTTAACTCGTCTGACTTAAAAGTTTGAAAATTCAATCGTGGAAAAGAATCTAAACCCTATTTAAGGCGTAGTGAAAGTAAATAAGGAACACTAGAAACTTAGATGACCAGGTAGAAAGTACCGACAATGGATCGATCGATCGATCGATCGATCAATCGATCGATCGATCGATCGAAGTTACAGGTAAATTCCACGATGCAGCTACAACAACTTCTGCAGCTTCACCAAAAGAATTCAATGCAGAACAGCTAGGACGTGTCTACTTTATTCGGCACGGTGAAAGTACCAGTAACGAACGCAACATTTTTGCGGGAGTTCTGGATGTTGACCTCACATCCTGTGGCCGATTGCAGGCACGCCGTGCAGGTGTTGACCTCAAGAAAAAAGGTACAAAGTTTGACGCAGTATATGTCTCCCACATGAGACGCGCTAGGCAAACCTGCGAAATCGCCCTTGCTGAAAGTCAAGCACTAAAGTCACCCGATACCCCCGTTCAAATCGACCACCGAATTAGCGAAAAATCCTTTGGTATTTTTGCAGGTCGCAACCTAAATCTGCTGCGTCTAGCCCTGGGCTACGAAGGCTTCGAGGAAATGTTGCACTCTCATAACGAAGCACCTCCGGCTGGCGAAAAGATTGCCCAAGTTTACTCTCGCGCTGCCCGTTTCTACGAAGACAAAATAGTACCGCACTTGGAACGCGGTGAAACAGTTCTAGTAGTGTGCCACCAATATGTATTGGAGCCTCTAGCACTTTATTTAAGCGGTCTACCGCCTACTGCTTATAAACACCTAAAACTCCCCAATGGTAAAGCTCTCAGCGGTGTGGATCTCGTCAAGTTTCGCGATAAGGAATCCGGCGGTGCTGCTTCCCTGCGGAAAGAGATCAACGATCTTTCAATTATGTGGGCGATTTTGATCTATGCCGCCGCCTTCTTGCTGGGAAGCTTGGCAAGGGCAATCAGCACCTCAGAAGCAGGGATTCCGTCAGTCCTATTTCGAGCAATAATTGTTGCGTGTCTTGCCGCCTCAACGTTTTATACCTACTTAGACATTGACTTTGCAGCGAGTAAACGCAAAGTAACCTCTACTGTGAAGTATCTCGTTTACGGGTGGATGGCAGTGCGATGGGCAGTTGGGCTATTTTTAATATTTTCGGGATTTTTGTATCAGACTGAAGCGGATCTGTACAAAGTTTTGTGGGTGCTGTTTTGGATGGTTCCGCCAGCCCTTACTTCCCCAGTTTTATCCGTGCTTTGGGGCGGTAATCTTTATCCGTCGGCTCTTTTGTCAAGAACGCTATCAATCGTTGCTCCACTGGCGCTTCTGGCTACATTGAAGGTTGCCAATTTACCCATTAACGTTGACAGCCTGATCTTTTTCGGCATTATTCTAATTTTAGGTCTGGCAATACCGGGTGCGATCGCCCAGTTTTGGCGCGACAAATCCCCTGTTGAATCAAACCACCACAGTAAAAACTGGAAATTCATCGGAGTGCTTGCTGTCGCATTCATGGCATTGGCAACAGGCTTTCAGTTTACTCCATCAACCTTCATTTCGGATCTATTTTCTTCAACCGATCCGAATCGCTCGCTCGCTTGTCTGCAACAGCTAGCATTGGCAACTTTAGTGTTTGTCTCAATGCGCGTTTTGGCTGTATTAACCTCAGCATTTACCAAGGGCAAGCTTAGCAAGGCAGAAGCTCGCGATGCTTACATCCTGCTTGTGAATCCCAACTTTTTCCTTTGGGCGGCTCTTTTCATCGGAGTTAGTACAACTGCAAATCCAGAAGCCGTAAGATATGCAATTTTTTGGGCAGCGCTGGGGTTCTTCTGCATACCACTCATCGAACAGATATTGTTCATGAATTCATTTGGCAATGACATACTGAGAGAAACACTGCGTTCTTCGAGAGTGGCAACAGCAGATATCAAAAAGCTTTTCCTGCAATTGGATACGGATGGAAGTAAGGCACTAGAACGAACTGAGATTATGGAGTTGTTAGGGCTAATCGAAGATATGACAACAGGCGAACGTAGCTCTGAAGAAGTCAGAAGCTACATCACTGATTATCTTTTTAATACTCTTGACTCCGATAAAAATGGCAGTGTTGATTTAGCAGAGTTAGAAGAGTACATATCAACGTATGGGTTGGTTGCTAACCTTAACGTTGCTCAAATCTAAACTTTGGATCAATAAGCTGTGGAGCATTTAAAATAGTATTGTATGGTGCGTCATTCCGCAGCGTTTCCCTTGCCGGTGGAAGCGATAGAGCTGACGCACCCTACTGGCCTCGTTAGGGATGAGAATTAAATAAAATCCACTTTTCATGACTGTTGTGGGATGGGCGTCCCGCCCGCCCAGAAAGGACGGGCGGGACGCCCATCCCACAAGAAAAAAGGGAAATTATTTCATTGACGATCCTTAGTGGTTTAAATGCTCCACAGCTTAAGCATGACATCATATTCACATTTGAAAAATGATGTCATGCTTATTTGTCCGACTGCTGTATGCAGGAAGGCAAGAATGATAGTTTTAGCTGGCTCCATAACTGGCGAAAAATTGGAAAAGAAAAAAAACCGAGGTTAATCTCACGATGGATACTCCGAGAAAAATTTTAGAGGAATTGCGACAAGTCTTTACCAAGATTGGTGGAAAAGACCAACAAATCGATCGCTCAGAGTTTAAGAAAGCTATGGGGCTGAAAGATGAATATTTTGCCGAGCGAATGTTTGCGATGTTTGATAACGATAAAAGTGGCGTTATAGACCTCGATGAATTTTTGAGAACAGTAGAGGAACTTGTCTTTGCAACTGAAGATCAAAAACTGAAATTTGCTTATCAATTGCACGACATAAACGGGGATGGCTCCATCGAAAAAGACGAAGTTTCTCACTTAATTGCTGCTAGCTTGAAGGAAAATAATTTAACCTTTCCGCCGGAACAAGTTACCGGTCTGGTTGACATTTTGTTTTTAGAAGCTGATACCGATAAAAGTGGCGAAATTTCTTTTGAAGAGTTCAAAGGTTTAATCGGAAAGCATCCCGATCTGCTTGAGGCGATGGCAGTTAGCCCGGTTAGCTGGTTAAAACCTCGCCAGCCAGACGACGACGCCATAGCAGTTGCGCCCAAAGAGAAAAGGTCGCCAAAGGCGTACATCAAGCATTATATTCAAAACAACTGGGTCAAGATCGCTTTTTTGTCCCTCTATCTTATTGCCAATCTGGTTCTTTTCTTTGGGGCTGTCGATCGATATGCAAGTCTAGGCGCAAATGTGTACGTTCAAATTGCGCGGGGATGTGGCGCAGCGCTCAACTTCAACGGGGCATTGATCCTAATTCCCATGCTGCGGCATTTTATGACTTGGCTTCGCAAAACGAGGATCAACAACTATCTGCCGATAGATGAGGGCATCGAGTTTCACAAGCTCGTGGGTCAATTCATGTTTGCCTTTGCGATCGTCCATACGATCGCGCACTTTCTCAATTACACCACATTGCCGGTTCCCTTTGCACAAAGTCTTTTTGCAACGAAGGCTGGCTTGTCAGGATTTTTATTACTGCTAGTTTTCGCAGTTATGTGGGTGACAGCGCAAGCTCCAATCCGCAAAGGCGGAAAATTTGCGCTTTTCTATACAGCTCATATGTTGTACGTCGTGTGGTTTGCCCTGGCGTTAGTTCACGGGCCAGTTTTTTGGCAGTGGGTGTTGTTACCTGTTGTGGGATTCGCGATCGAACTGGTTATTCGCCGCCAGAATACAAAAGAGCCGGCCTATGTAGTTAATGCCTCTTTACTCCCCTCCAAAGTTCTAGGTTTGGAAATTGCACGTCCGAAATCTTTTCACTATCAACCAGGGGACTACGTGTTTGTTAAATGTCCCAGTCTCTCCAAATATGAATGGCATCCATTCACAATTAGTAGCGCCCCCGAAATGCAGGATGTCTTATCTGTACACATACGCTCTGCGGGTAGTTGGACTGGAAAATTATATCAACTTTTCCGAGAACAGCACGAGCAATGGATACGGTCAGGTAACTCTAAATACGAGCCTGGAGTGCTTGTCCATTTAGATGGGCCCTATGGGACACCAAGTACCCATATCTTTGAATCTAAGTACGCTATTCTCATCGGTGCGGGTATTGGCGTAACTCCATTTGCCTCTATTCTGAAAAGTATGCTGTACCGAAGCCAACACGGTTCTTCAGGAATGCGTTTGCAAAAGGTACATTTTTACTGGCTCAACCGAGAGCAAAAAGCATTTGAATGGTTTGTTGAACTCTTATCCAGAATCGAAGCCCAAGACACTAACAACTTATTTGACATTAATTTGTATTTGACAGGTGCCCAGCAAAAGTCAGATATGAAATCCAGCACCCTATTTGTGGCAATGGATTTGATGCATTCCCAAACGCAGGTTGATTTGATTACAGGTTTAAAGAGCCGTACACAAACGGGTCGTCCAGACTGGGAGGAGATTTTTCAAGATATAGCGCAGCAACACGCGCCCAATAAAGTTGACGTATATTTCTGCGGCCCTCCTGGACTATCGGTACAATTGAGAAATCTCTGCCATAAATACGGGTTTGGCTATAGGAAAGAAAATTTCTAGCAAAACTTCTGGTAATTGATTTATGATCTTCAGCGAGAGTCATAAGTTTAGGACTTACACATAAACCGGGGTTCTTTGAAGTAAAATCGGCTTGATGGCTATTTCTCAGCCGAAAAACCCGGTTTTTTTGAACTTTTGCGTAATTCCTGAACTTGCTCTCCGTCATCTCCCAAAAAACCTTACTTGAATATCGAAAAACGAGGAAAATATCCAATGAAGTTAGACAAGTTTGTACTAGCACAAAATATGGCATTTCTAATAGCCATCCCACCAGAAAGTAATTTGGCGAAATTGTTCTCCTTTTGTTTGGCCACAAAGGTTAGAAAAAAGATGAGCGGAACAGAAATCTTAAGGATCACCTGTGAGCTAATGGAAAACCCATCTAATTTGCCCTATTGGACTCAAGAGGTGATGGGACTCGATTTAGATTACAGCAGTGAAGAGTGGAAAGCTTTAGGACAAATGGGCATCAACGATGCAGGAGAGTTTATGGCTATGGTGTCTCAAGAATTGGAAAATTTGAGTTTGTAATATTTTGCCCTGGCGTCAGCAAAGAAACTCTCTTCCAACACTCTATTAAAAGCATTCATCAGAGCCGGATCGTTAAAAAGCCGGGTCTTTAGACAAGGGAGCATCACCTTTCAAAAGAGAAACAAAAATATGTCTTTAAATGTTGAACTTTTAGAGCAAAGTTTCGAGAAAATCAAACCTCGTGCTGATGAATTTGCCACTACTTTCTACGATAACCTGTTTAAACTTTATCCAGAAGTGAAACCACTGTTTGCCAATACTGAGATGGAAAAGCAACAGAAAAAGCTGATAAATTCTCTGGTTTTGGTAGTAGAAAATCTTCGTTCTCCAGAGGCTTTAGGGCCAGTTCTAAACGCACTGGGAGGGAGACACGTGGGTTATGGAGCGATCGCCAATTCTTACCCGGCAGTTGGAGAAGCACTACTAATGACCTTTGAGGAGTATCTTCAGGAAGATTGGACTATTGAAGTCAAACAAGCATGGATCGATGCCTACGGAGCGATTACTGCTTTGATGTTAAAAGGCGCAGGTGTAGAAACTACACCTGAAGAAGTTCAATTAGAAACAGAGATTATTCCCGATAAACAGGTAAATATAGCAGCTAATCACCCACTAGAATCAGTTCCAGAAAAAGAGCCAGAGTTAGCCGTAGATGTACTGGAAAGCAGTTTCGCAAAAATCACACCTCGTGCTGATGAATTTGCCGCTAGCTTCTACGAAAACCTCTTCATCGCTCACCCCGAATATAAACCGCTGTTTGCCAATATTGAGATAGAAAAGCAACAGAAAAAGCTCATAAATGCTTTGGTATTGGTAGTAGAAAATCTCCGCTCTCCAGAAGCTTTAGGGCCTGTTCTCAATGCCTTGGGAGGCAGACACATCGGCTATGGGGTAATCCCCAAATATTATGGGCCAGTTGGAGACGCACTGCTGATGGCTTTTGAGCAGTATCTCCAGGAAGATTGGACTCCCGAAGTAAAGCGGGCATGGACAGATGCCTACAGAACAATTACTGGTTTGATGTTAAAAGGCGCAGGTGTTGTTTCTACACCCAATGTTGTCCCAGATGAAAAAGATGTCACCCACCATCAGCCACAAGAATCAAAGACACAATTACTGAACGAATCTAAGCCGATCGCGCCGCCAACCGAGGAACAGAAAAAGCCTTTAGTATCAATTCAGTTGGATGGTGAAATTATCCACAAAATGCTCTCGAAAATAACTGAGAGTTATCAGCAATTTCAAGGTCAATCATTCGTTCAGCGATTGGGTGAAGTTCTCAAAGGAATTTTAGAAAAATTCATTGATAATTTTTGGACGCAACCAGCCTGGTTAGTGGCTAGTGTTTCAGCCGTTCTGTTCATCATAATTTATGTGGGGGCGGATGATAATTCTCTGATTGGAGAGATTTTGGAGAGTGTTGATGCTCTCAGTCTTGTCGTTGCTTTAATTTTATTCATTAAGGAAGCACCCGATCGCAGAAAGCAATTTCATTACCAAGCTTGGAGTATAGTTGATGCAGCACACGGCGTAAAAGTTAGCTATGCCAGAATTCTGGCACTCCAAGATTTGAATGAGGATGGTGTTTCTCTTAGAGGTTTGGATGCTATTGGTGCGGAGTTAGTAGATATTAATCTTCCTCATGCCAATCTCAGTAAAGCCAATTTGATGGAAAGCGACTTGAGTAATGCTAATTTGACTTATGCCAATTTAGATAATGCTAATATCAGTCAGGTTAAACTTAGTGGTGCAAATTTAAGTCATGCAAAACTGAGTTTTGCTCGCTTGACTCAGGCTAATCTTAGTAGTGCGAATCTTAGTAATGCTAATTTAATTTGTGCAGATTTGAGTAATGCGAACCTGAGTGGTGCAGATTTGAGAGATGCTAGTTTGAGTGGTGCAAACCTGAAGAGTGCCTACCTAACTGGTGCAAATCTCAAAGGTGCTAAAGTTAGCATTTCTGACCTGAGTGGTGCTTTGCTCGAAGGTGCTGTTATGCCTGATGGATCAAAGTATAAGTCTCTGGAAGATGAGGCCACAAACAAATAAATTGATCCCAGCTTGTTTTTGACCTTCATGTCTGCTTTTCTACTCAAGGTGACGACACCGTGAGTAGAAAAGCTTTGGCTTACTGAAAGGGAGCATCTCAATGAAAGCAGCAAAGCTCGAAATAGGAATTAGGAGTCAGGAGTCAGGAGCCAGGAGAAAAGAGTCAGAAGGAAGAAGAAAGAAGTGTTTTTGCAAATATGAGATGCTCCCTACTGAAATGCCATCGATTCTAATGGTGAGAGATTACTATTTAATTTATTCAACATAAAATAAATAAGGGAAAGAAGATAAGGAAAAATCCTATGCAATTATTTAAGCAATTAAGTATAAAGACAAAACTCATAGTTATGTTGCTGGTAGTCAGTGTTTGCGCTATGGTCGCCACCACCTATATATGCTCTAGCAGTGGGAAAGCTACTCTGACCGAAAAAGTCTTCAACCAATTAACCAGCCTTCGGGCGGCCAAAACTGATCAAATCCAAGATTATTTTCAAAGCCTTTACCACCATAGCCAAACCTTAAGCGAAGACCTAACAGTCGTCGGTGCCATGCAGGAGTTCAAGACAGCCTACCGCCAACTTGAACAATCAACAGTACCAGCGGATTTTGACGCAAAAATTGATACCTTCTACCGGACAGAATTTTTAACTAAACTAACGCGAACTAACGAGGGTTCCCCCGTTCTGGCATCCTACACGCCAAAAACAACTGCTGCCCGTTACTTGCAGTACCACTATATCGCTGCCAACCCCAACCCCGTTGGCAAAAAACTTCTCCTTGACAATCCAGGCGACGCCAGCGCTTACAGCCGCGCTCACGCCCGCTACCACCCTATTTTTCGCAATATAGTGGAAAAATACGGTTACTACGATATGTTTTTGATCGATCCCGAAGGAACTGTTGTCTACACGGTTTTTAAAGAAGCTGACTTTACCACAAACTTCACCAACGGCCCCTACAACGAGAGTAACCTAGCATCCGCGATCGCCGCGGCACGACAAGCAAATGGAAAGGGCTATGTGAAAATAGTAGATTTCAAACCCTACAGCCCTTCTGGGAGTGCGCCTGCGGCTTTTATCGCTACCCCAATCTTTAACGACTCCCAATTCATTGGTGTTTTGGCGTTCCAGCTTCCCGTTGACAAAATTAACAATGTGATGACTGGCAACAAAAATTGGAAAAAAAATGGTCTGGGCGATTCAGGAGAAACTTATCTGGTTGGGTCGGATTATTTAATGCGCTCTGCGTCTCGTTTCCAGATTGAAGACCCAGAAGGTCATGCAAAAACTCTACGCTCGATCGGCACTGATGAAAAGACTGTCAAGAAAATCAAAGAGTTCAATACTACAATCCTCCTACAGGAAGTGCAAACAAAAGCAGTGAAGGAAGCTTTTTTTGGGAAACAGGGCACGGAGGCGATCGACGATTATCGTAATATTCCAGTTTTGAGTTCTTATGCTCCACTAGAGATTAATGGATTGAAGTGGGTGATCTTGGCGGAGATGGATGTTTCTGAAGCCTATGCCTCAATTCACTCGTTTGAAAAAAAAGTTTTGATTGGCGCTACTTTAATCATCGCGCTAATCACCCTTGTTGCCATGTGGCTGACCTCAATCTTTGTCAGACCCATCAATACTTTAATCAAAAGCGCCCGCCTGGTGGGGGCTGGAGAATTTGATGCCGTTGTCAAATCTGGTTCGCAAGATGAATTTGGAGACTTAGCTAAGTCATTTAACCAAACGATAGGCAGCCTTCGTACCGAAACTCAACTAATCGATCGCGAAAATCGCGAAAATGAAGCATTAGTCTTAAGTATATTTAGTCCGGCAATCGCCAAACGCCTCAAACAGGGCGATCGAGAAATTGCCGAGCAAATTTCTAATGTCTCGATCTTGTTTTCCGACCTCCACCAATTCACCAAACTGACTCAATCAATGTCGCCTCAAGAGGTTGTTCGCTTGCTGAATGAACTGGTAACAGGCTTTGATGAAATGACAGATAAATACGGTCTAGAGAAGATTAAAACTATTGGTGACGGTTACATGGCTGTATGCGGGCTTGGTATGCCGCGTCTGGATCATGACAAACGCACGCTAGATTTTGCTTTGGAAATGCTGTCGTTTGTCCGTCGATTTAGTTATGAAAAAGACTTACATCTAGACCTGCGGATCGGCATCAATTCAGGAGATGTGGTTGCAGGCGTGATTGGTAAAAATAAATTACTATACGACGTTTGGGGCGAGAGTGTAAATATTGCCAATAGATTGAAGTCGGCTTGTCCGCCAGGAACAATCTTAGTTTCTCAAGACCTCTGCTCGCGGCTCCACGATCTCTACGATTTTGAGCTGGTTGGTGAAATTCAAGAACCTGGAAAAGAAAAGCTAGTGGCTTGGCAAGTCAAAACTTCTAAGCTGACCGTAAGTGTTCGAGAGGAAGAAGTTTATGAGTAATTTAAGCTTTTCAAATGACTGGCAAACCTGGGCGGTAATTGTCGGATTAGGGTTCCCACTCCTGGTCGTTTTACTAGGAGAGGTTATTTATCATCTAGAAAGGCGCGGTAGACCGCTGGCAGCTACGCTGCAGGTTGTAAAAAACCTCGTACTGCCAGTCTTAATGCTGATGGTTTTAATCAGGAATGTCGTGAGGCTTGACGTTGACGGGAATTTTGCAAAGCTCGTCGCAACGCTGTTTTGGATATCTGTTATCTACGCTTCTCTTTCGCTGTTTAATGTAATTTTGTTTGAAGAAGCTGAGGCAAATACATGGCGGGCACGGATGCCCAAACTGCTGATCGACCTTTCTAGGTTGTTTTTGGTGCTTGTGGGAAGCGCGATCGTACTGGCGGTGGTGTGGGGTGCAGATTTGGCTGGTCTTGCTACGGGATTGGGCGTGAGTTCGATCGTGATCGGTTTGGCGCTTCAGGACACATTGGGCAGCATCATGTCTGGCATTGCGCTGCTTCTAGAACGCCCCTTCAGTGTGGGTGATTGGTTGCGAATTGGAGATATCGAAGGGCAGGTAATTGATATCAATTGGCGCTCTGTTCGCCTGCTAAATCTCCAGCGGCAGGTGATTATCGTTCCCCATCAATTTGTTGGAAAAGAAATAATTCATAATTACAGCCAACCAGAACGCATTTACAACCAACGTATCAATATTGGCTTTTCTTACGATAGCCCCCCTAACCTGGTGAAGCAGGTACTGCTAAGTACAGCTTTGGCTACACAGGGGATATTAGCCGAACCCGAACCTGAGAGCAAAACTACATCCTATGATGAGACTGCAATTATCTATGAGGTGGAGTTTTTTATCGAAAACTTTGAAGATATGGAGCAGATACTCGATCGATTTATGACACGAATCTGGTACGCAGCGCAGCGAAACAACCTGACGCTATATCGCTACCGATACTCCTATGCTGTGGAAGCTGCTGATAAGGCAGATAGCGCTTCCAGTAAGTTAGCCCAAAGCTTGCATTCAATTCCCGGATTTATGCCTTTAGCTAGAGAGGCAAAAAATTTGGATGACTTAACTAAGGGAACTATTTTACAGAAATTTGGTGCGGGTGAGAAAGTCATCCGGCAGGGCGAGCCTGGTAATGCTTTGTACATTATCATTGCGGGTCAGGCTAAGGTAACAGTCACGAACAAGTTGGGCATGGAGTTGGAGGTTATGACTATCTTGAGTGGTGAGTTTTTTGGCGAGATGGCTCTGTTTAGTGGGGAACCGAGTCCGGTATCGGTTGTCGCCGTTGACGATTTGCAAGTTCTTGTCGTCTACTCAGATGCTGTAAATACGATGATTGAACGTCAACCAAGCTTGGGCCGCGAGATAGGTCAAATTATCGAAGCGCGAAGCAAAGCGGTAAGTATGGCCGGGCAGGCAGATGTTTCGTCAAGAGCTGAGGTTGATTCTATATGAGGATTTTGAACTAAATTGATATCGAGTAACCAATTATAAATAATATCCTGAAAACCCCGCGACTTTAGTCCGGGGATGAAAGGGGCAAGGAGGCTTTAGCCTCCCAGTCT
>NZ_JAUBTV010000079.1:0-36609 GCF_036705145.1 Microcoleus sp. B5-D4
CCAAAAAGGACGGGCGGGACGCCCATCCCACAATAACAATTAAAATTGTAAGTTATTTAATTCGCGATCCTTAGTCGGTTTTAACCGAATGCAAGCTGTGAGACGGGGGTTTAAACCCCCGCCCAATGTCGGGCAAACCAGTTAACCTAGCGATTGCCAGAGCTGGTCGGAGGCTCAGTTTCCGGCGGTTCGGGAGGGGGAGATTCAGACTCAGGAGGATTCAGCGACTCCTCCCAAACTTTGATTTGCGATCGAGCTTGCTCAAAAGCCCGAGTGCCCGAGGGAATTTTCTTCAAAGTCGCGATCGCCCCAGCCAGATCCGACGACGACTCTTCCACACCCAGCGCCAAAATCCGCTGGCTCCACTCATCAATCGCCTCACTCGCCTGCCACCGGAGCGAACTCGACTCGGGAACCTGAAGAGCCAGCGCAATAGCCGTTTGCAAAGCGTCAGCAGTCCCGGCTCGGGCCGTCTGACGGGCGTTCTGCAAACCTTGCTCGCCCTGAAATTGAGCCTCCCAAGTCCGAATGTTCGATCGAGCTTCCTCATAAAGCACCCGTCCCGATCGAATCCGGCGGGCCATCTCAATTGCCCCCGCCAAATTGCCGCCCGCCGCTAGCTGCTGAGCTCTATCCAAAAACGGCTGGTCAACAAGCCGCTGTCTCCTCTCGATCCAAGCTTGAATTTTGGCTTGAGCTTCCACGTAAAGCGCCCTACCTCTAGCAATCCGAGAAGCTTGAGCAACGGCGGCTTCCAGAGAATTCGGATCGCCCGTACTCGCCAAATCGTTCGCTCTTTGCAAATACGGACTGTCTTCCAGCAGCTCGATTTGACGGCTCAAAGTGCTAATTTGACGGCGAGCTTCCGAAGCGCGGGGATTTGATTCCGGGACTGTTTGCAATTGCGCGATCGCAGCCCTCAAATCATTTACCCCACCCGGCGCCGCCAGCCTGCTTGCCAAATCCAAAACTTTCACATCAGCCATTTCTTGTTGCCAGCGGCCGACTAAATCTTGAGCTTGTTTGTATAAAGGGCGGCCGGACTTCAACTTTTGAGCAATCTCGATCGCCTTGGAGAAACCCTCAACAGAGCCAGTCAAAGCCTGAGAAGTAGCATTCGCCAACTCATTAAAATCCTGTACTTGTTCCCTTAAATTTGCCGACTCTGGAATCTTATTAGCGATCGCCATCGCCTCCTGCCAATCCCCTGCCTGCAAGCGTTTTTGGGCGATATCCAGAATTTTCTTGCTAAATTCCGCGATCGCCTTATTGGCAGCTTGATACAAATAACTGTTTTGATCAATTCCCTCAGCCAGCTTAATCCCCGTCACCAGATTGTCGAGACCTCCCTCGGAGGCTTTATTCCGGGCTTTTAGCAACTTATTGCCCTCAGCCCGAGTCGTCTGAATTAGCTTAGTCAATTCCTCGTACTTAGCCGATTCCCAGAAAGTATTTCCCAAATCCAAAAGCAGAGTAGCTTGGCGGAAAGCCAGCGGCCACTCTTCCTGACGCAAGTGGTCTTCAGCCGTGCGGTAAATTTTCTCTGCATCGCTCCATATCGACTGCCACTTTTCAATCTGCTTTTCCATCTTCGGGTAAGCCGGAACGTTTTTAGGAACCTTACGAGCGAGGGCAATCGCCTCATCCAGCTTTCCTTCTTGGAAACTAGCATTTCCCAGCCTAATAATATCCTCCGACCACCGATCGATTTGAGTGTTAATTCTCGGCCGCAGCGGATGGTTTTGTGGCAAAGCATTCACTAATTCGATCGCCCTGAGCAAATCATCCGCCGTCCGCTTGCTTGCTGCTTCTTGAGCGCAAAAAAAGCGATCGTTAGCAGAAGCCGTCGGCCAAAAAATCTTTGAGCAATTTGACTGCGAGGTCAGGTTGAGCAAAGACGCAATTGCCACAAACCCCATACCCACCGATAGCATCAAACTCACCGCCAGCCAAAACTGCCACTTATTCGACCAGTTCCGCCAAAACGGATTGTGTTCCTCCGGCGGCTGCGAGTTTTCCCCAGACAAATTTGGCGGTAGTTCCAGATGCCCTCCCGGCAGTTTTCCCGAAGTAACCAACTCTCGGAGCTCTTTAAGTCGTTGGGCCCGGTTTTTCCTTGCTGGTAGCCGCACCAGCGACGAAGTATCCTTTGTTGACTCCAAGGATTCTGATGCCGACCAACGGCCTGATGTTTTGCGATCTTGACTCATATCCTCACCACAAACAGCAACCAGCCTGTCTTAATTATTTCAAAACAGCGATCGCTGCTATTGACTGCTCTATAGAATGTATTCATCACTTTGAAATACTCCTGCAGGCGAAAGACTGCAAGAGCCGATCGCCCAACCGCCAAAATCAAAATTTTGTGATTAGGTAATTGATAATGCGTAATTGGCAATTGGTCAAGGCCATCATCCCTAACTCGCACTCAATAGAGCCAATTACACATTATCGTCTCAAGAACCGGAGTTCGATCGCAAATCGCCGATCAGTTCCGCGAGTTGGTCGCTATTAGCTTGGTAAACCTCGTTGCAGAAATGGCACGTAGCCTCAGCCCCCCCATCTTTTTCAATCATGTCTTGGAGTTCCGCTTCGCCCAACATTTTCAGAGCTCCCAAAACTCGATCGAACGAACAGCCACAGTCAAAGCGCACCATCTGAGTTTCCGGGAAAATTTCCAAACCCATATCTCCCAGTAACTCTTCGAGAATCTGGTGCAGCGTTTTGCCCGATCGCAGCAGTGGCGTAAAGCCCGACAATTGAGCAACTCTAGATTCTAAAGTTTGCACCAATTTTTCGTCCGTTGCCGCCTTCGGCAGAACCTGCAACAGCACACCCCCAGACGCTTCTACCCCGCCCGCCCCCACAAACACCCCCAAAACCAGAGCCGAAGGCGTTTGCTCCGAGGTTGCCAAATAGTGAGTCAGATCGTCGCCAATTTCGCCGGAAACCAATTCTACCGTACTCGAATAAGGGAAGCCATATCCAACGTCCCGCACCACGTACAAATAACCGTCACCTATTGCTCCGCCGACATCGAGTTTGCCTTTAGCATTGGGCGGCAGTTCCACTTCGGGATTGTCCACATAACCTCGAACCGTTCCATCCAGTCCCGCATCAACCAGAAGCCCGCCCAGCGGCCCATCTCCTTTGATGCGAATGTTGACTCTCGATTCTGGCCGTTTCATGCTGGAGGCGAGTAACAGCCCTGCTGACATCGTGCGGCCGAGGGCGGCTGTAGCGACGTAGGAGAGCTTGTGCCGCTGTCTTGCTTCTTCGGTGAGGCGGGTGGAAATGACGGCTACAGCGCGAATTCCGCCCTCTGCGGCTGTAGCGCGAATTAATTGATCGGCCATGAAAAACCTTACTTTGTCTTTTGATACCTTCTTGAACTATTTTAGAAGTTCTTGAAAATTGTGGCAGCAGAGAGCAGCAGTTGACTCGGCGGGCCTGGATGTGCGATCGAACTTCAGAACTCGCCTCTGTTTTCTGTAAAACCTTAATTAACCGACTATTTATTAACAAATATTTTGATTCATTATTCCACTTAAATATTTATTTAAGATGCCCGGAATAACGAGTGCATTTATTTTCCATAATCCACCGTGTTCTCACTCATTTTATAACAACTAATGACTAATGACTAATGACTAAAGCTTATCTTGCCGCTAACCAGAAGATTACCAAACCTTTACCTTTGCCGGTTAGAGTCAGAGGCGTAGGTCTCAGACCAATGTTTTTTAGCTGGAAATAACGGATATGCCACCAACATCCAAAGCACTTTTAGCGGAAGTCCAGCATAACACAGGAGCGAGTCGAAACTTGCATTTTTATGCTAAGGGCGAAACCATTCCTATGATGTCGCATGGCCTGTGGCGAGTCTGTCAAGGTTTAGCACAACTGAGTACGCTTTATCCAAACGGGGAAGAAGGACTTTTGGGTTGGGTTGGGCCTTCGATGTGCTTCGGTTTGTGGTTGACAAGCTTGCAGACTTACCGAGCTACGGCGACATCAGATATGTATTTGATGTGGTATTCTATGGTGGAAATCGAAGCTTCTCCTCAATTGGCTCACGAGTTGCTGCCTCAAATGGTACGGCGGCTGCGGCAAATGGAAGCAATTTTGGCGATCGCCGGACAGCGGCGAGTAGATGACCGTTTGTATCAGCTACTGCTTTTATTGCAACAGGAATTCGGTCAGCCTGTGCTTGAGGGAACTCGTTTGAATATCCGTTTGACACATCAAGATATTGCTAATGCGATTTGCACGACGCGGGTAACAGTAACTCGAATGCTGGGAAAATTGCAGCAGCAAGGGTTAATCAGTCGAGATGGCGATCGGCATTTAATTCTTAACAAAGATGTTTTTGCCTCCACATCGGATTTGTTTAGCTGCAACCCTCAAGCAGTGTAGAACCGACAGCAATTTGCATCTACACTTTTTGCATCTACATAAAGTCTTCCAGTATTAGCTATCAAATCTCAGTGCATCAGAATTGTTTGTCTGGCTCTTCCTCCCGCTATCTACAGCAATATCTTTGCAGCCGGAAAAGATATAATTAAGCGGTGCATCTATTTAGGACTAAACTCAATGGCTAACTCAACTCAAGAAACACCGCAACCAGACAAAAAAGAATTAACTGAGATCACAGCTAAACCTCAAGAACAACAAGAAGAACCGCCAAATAAAGGTGACGGGCGGAAATAGTCGATCGCGCGGAATGATACCGCAGCAGAAGGTAAAGAAACCGGGTTTTTCACCTATATTTAAGGTTTTAGGCAAATATTTTGGTGAAAAAACCCGGTTTCTAGTCGCGCTTCCCCGAAATAACTTGACAAATTATTCGGTTTGTGTAGTGGCGTTGTTCGATCGTAACTTCGGCTTTTCCGGCTTCCCTCTGCGTCCATCCAAAGAAACCACATCAGCCTCAGAACTCTCCCTCGCCACCCGAATCAGCAACCCCGACAACAACAAACTTGCCAACATCGACGAGCCCCCGTAACTAAAAAACGGCAGCGGCAAACCCGTAGTCGGCAAAACCCCCGTCGCCACCCCAATATTCAACAGCGACTGTCCCACCATCACCACCATCACCCCAATCGCCACCAACTGAGACTCAATATTTCGAGCCTTCATCGCTACCCTCAAAGCCACAGTCGAGTAAGCCGCCAACATCAGCAACAGCGAGAAACCTCCCACCAAACCAAACTCCTCAGCAAACACAGCAAAAATAAAATCGCTGTACTGAATCGGCAAATAAAATAACTTTTGCTGCGACATCCCCAAACCCACACCCCAAATGCCCCCAGAACCAACAGCCAGCAGACTTTGAATCAACTGATAGCCGTCTTGCATCGGATCAGCCCAAGGATTGAGAAAAGACATAATCCGGCGGCGCTGATATTCCCTCAAACTAATACTTAAAACCGCTAAAAGCATTCCCCCCATAGCCGTTGCGCCCAACTGCAAGTAAGGTAAGCCCGCAGCCAAAGCCACCAACCACAAAGTCATCCCGCACAAAGCCGTGGTACTTAAATTTGGCTGCAACAAAATTCCCAAAAGCATTGCACCGAAAATTAACAGCCAAGTTAAGCGAACTTTATTTGTCAACCGGGGCCAGTTACCGAAAATGCGGGCGCTTTGGAGAACAAAAAACGGCTTGATTAACTCAGAAGGTTGAATAATCGGAACCGGGCCCAGAGATATCCAGCGAGTCGCCCCGTTGATGGTGGTTCCCACTCCCGGAACTAAGGTCAACCAGAGCAATCCCAGCAGCAATAAAACGCCTAACTGAGATGTTTTCATGATGTAGCGCAGTGGGGAGTACACTATCAAGTTAAAGCCGGCCAGCCCGATCGCCACTGCGATTAGCTGTCGTTTAAAATAATAAAGGCCGTCTCCAAATTCATAATTTGCAATGGGATAGGAAGCCGAAAACAATGCTGTCAGCCCGACAAACAGCCACAGAAAAGTCAGCCACCTCAGCCACCGGGCCTCAGCGGCCCATTGAGAGGCACTGGGGTCAAAAAAGGGAATCAAGCGTCGAATGTCATTAGCCATAGGATTTTAGAATGCTCTCAATAAACTCTAACAAAGATGGCTAAAGTACCAGATTGGTTAATTTACGCATTAATCTGTTCGCTATTATATGGTTTGTGGGGATTTTTTGGCAATTTAGCGACTAAATATATTGATTACAAAACTGCTTTTGTTTATGAAGCAATTGGCGCTATTTTAACTACTTTATTTATTATTATCCAAACTAATAACTTTAGTTTTGAGGGAGATGTTAGGGGAATTTTGTTTGCCATGTTAGTTGGCGTTTGTGGTACGGTGGCATCATTAGTATTTTTTATAGCCCTTGGTAAAGGTGAAGTTGCCAATGTAGTGAGTGTTACGTCTATCTACCCGCTGATTACTATATTATTATCGTCTTTATTCTTGAAAGAGGCTATTACATTACCACAAATGCTTGCTGTTTTGTTAGCGATAATCGCAGTTATACTTTCTGCTTATTGAAATATTTGTCAATGATTAAATTAACAACGCTGGGCATTCTTCCTTCTACTATAACAAACAAAAAAGAGGTCGATCGCGACCTCTTACCCCTCTACTAATCCAGCTTCGGCTCTTAAAGTAAACCTGTATTAGCACCGGGCTTACCGGTAGCCAGTTGCACTTTAATAATTCTGCCGCCCATTTTCATAATTCTTTGCTGTTCCCGGAACCAGTTGTCGTAAGGAACGAGCTTAGTAAAATAGGTATTTTGCAATTCGCGCTGAGTGCGGATGCGAGTTTGACTTGGGACGCAAGCAGTCACCTTAAACATTCTCATGGGAAACAAACTCCTGAGTAGGTTTACAGATTATTAGATGGATTTTTTAAAGATTGAAGGCAGGGAGTTAGGAGTCAAAACTAGCTCGTTAAAACTCGTCGGGCTTTCTCGGCAAGCCTTTGACGGTCTAGCAATCACTCTCAACTTCCCTGACCTCTTTTCAAAGTCAAAGGTAACAAGTCCAAAGTAAAAAGTTAAAAGTTAAAAGAGGCAAGAAATAAATCTTCTTCCTTCTTCCGACTTCCATCGGACTGAAATCTGTTACATCCGTTACATCAGTTACATCCGTTACAGAATCCGTTGCCGAACTTCCTTCTTCCTTCTTCCTTCTTCCTGAGTCTTAGCTCAAGCCAGAGCAGATGTAGTCGAAATAGACGCCCATTTCTTTACCAGCGTCAGAACCGACCAAACCGGCGGTGACTTCTTTCATTGCTTGGATTGCTTGTACGGTAGAACCGATGGGCACGCCCAAGGAGTTGTAGGTTTCTTTCAAACCGTTGAGCACGCGCTCATCGAGGATGGAAGGGTCGCCAGCTAGCATAGCGTAGGTGGCATAGCGGAGGTAGTAGTCCAAGTCGCGGATGCAAGCTGCATAACGACGAGTGGTGTACATATTGCCGCCGGGACGAGTTACATCAGAGTACAACAGAGACTTAGCAACTGCTTCTTTGACGATTGTGGCTGCATTAGCGCTGATGGCGGTAGCGGCGCGGACGCGCAGTTCGCCAGAAGCAAAGTAGTTCTTGAGCTTGTCTAGAGCGCTGATGTCGAGGTACTTACCTTGAACGTCAGAGGAATTGATAACGGCGGTAATTGCGTCTTGCATGGTTGTCTTGTTTCCTAGAAAGTGGCTGAGTCAGTCCAATTTTGGAGCTAGAATTTGGAATTTGGGATTTGGGATTTGAGATTTTTAACTGGCTGGTTATTTGCAAAAGCTTTTAACTTGTTGCCGGCAACCCCCAATTTTTCAATCTAAAATCGAAAACCTAAAATCGAAATTCCTTACTGCATCGCACCGATAACGTAGTCGAAGTAGGAGGAAGCTTCGGAAGCATCTTCTCCAGACAGCAGCGAGCTTGCTGCATTTTTCATAGCGCGAACGCCTTCGGCGACGGCTTCAATCGGGGTGCCGAGAGATTTGTACATTTCGCGGACGCCGACAATACCGATTTCTTCGATCGGAGTAATGTCGCCAGCTACGATTCCGTAGGTAATCAAACGCAGGTAGTAGTCCATGTCGCGCAAGCAAGTTGCGGTCATTTCTTCGCCGTAAGCGTTGCCGCCGGGAGAAACAATATCAGGGCGCTTTTGGAAAAGTTGGTCGCCTGCTTGCTTGACGATGCGTTCGCGGGATTCGCTCAAAATTTGGGCGATGCGGACGCGGCGTTCACCAGAGGTGACGAAGCTTTTGATCCGATCTAATTCACCTGGGCTCAAGTAGCGAGCTTCGGCGTCTGCGTTGACGATTGATTTGGTGACGATACTCATCTTGTGTGTACCCGCTGGATATTTTGCTATATGAACTGCTCTGCGCTGAGCTAGCGAAAGCGGGCGCTTGTGTCCCGTATCTTTCCTGCTCAGGCAGGAGCTTTGACGGGGAAGGCTGGACTTTCCACACTCAGCAACTGTTGAAGTTGTTGGCGGTTGACTGCCTTCGGTGCTTAACGGCGCTTGTTCTTCACACCGGTGCGCTTGTGAGTGCCCGCACTAAGCCTGTCGCTTACAATACCATAAATGACTGATGCGATCTTTAATTTATGATAAAGATTGCAGCAGGCCACTTAGTGGCGATCGAGTGACTGTCGGACAGTTAGTAAGGATATTGCTCCTCGGACGCAACTACCTCTCGCAAGTATTTTGAGGCATTATGTTCACATTCTGAGTGTTACTGTAATAGTTTGTAACATTCCTTTTCATATTTTGGGCCCTCGCTTGGGTCTGAGGAGTTAAAATTTCACAGTTAAAAAATTGCTAAAATTATCTTGCAGCAATGGTTACAGGCGATCGAGCCTTGAGCGGGAATTGTGACGGGCGACAGCGCAACCCTCAAAGACTTTTCCCTTAGAGGGAGACAGGCGGGAGACAGGCGGGAGACAGGCGGGGAGAGGTGCGATCGTCTCACACTCACATCTTGCACCATTCTCAAGAACAGGCAAGATGCCTGTTCCACAAAGAGTAGATTTTCTTGTGGGGAGTAGGGGTTGGGCATCCTGCCCGCCCGTGAAAGGCTTATTAACAATGGTGCCAGATATCAGATCATCGGAAATCCTAACTTTCGAGCTTGTAGCTAGATTTGACTCTCACTTTAAATCTGGTGCGCCGTGAAAAGAAATCTATCAGCCCTTAAAAAAGCTTTACAGTTTGGCATTAGCGGTGCTGTCGGCGGTTTCGTCGGCAATCTCATCACCGAACCTTTCATGCAGGGGCTCACTGGTTCGGAATCTGTTTTTGACAGTGTATTTTCTACAGCTCGCTGGTTTGGATTGGTAGGCGGTGGTATTGCTACGGCTATCATGTTCGGCTATTATTACTATATCAAAGGCAAGCCTCAAATTACACAGGCTTTAAAAAATGGCGGATTGTTTGGTTTAATAGCAGGAGCCATTTCTGGGGCGATCGCCGAAGGTATTTATAGCGGAATTGGCGACGGAAACAACGAATTATTGCGAGTAATTTGCTGGGGAATAGCTGGCAGTTTGTTAGGACTTGGACTTGCACAGCGGATTCCTAATTTGGGAGCGCTTCGCGGCACGGGAGGCGGCGGTGTTGGAGGAGTTTTGGGCGGCTGTTTGTTTATTCTGTTTGCTTACAATCTATCCGGTACTGCGGGCCGTTTAGCTGGCTGTGCTGCGATCGGTTTTTGGATTGGAATTATGCTAGTTGTAGCTGAAACTTTGTTCAACAAAGCTTGGCTGGTAATTAGTTACGATACCGGAGCAAATCGTACTCTCACTCTGGGTTCGGAACCGATCACTTTTGGCAGTGATGAAAATTTGTCTATTATCTGCATTCCTAATGTTTCGCCCTTGGCCATGCGGTTTCAATTGGAAGCAGGTCAAATTGTTTGCGAGAATGTTGATAGCGGGGCCGTGAGTTATTTGCGATCGGGCGACCAAAAGAAAATCGGCAACTGTACAATTACAGTAGGAAACTCTGACTTGCCAGCCCCAACACCGACAAATCTTCCGCCTACTTTTATATCAGATCAGCCCGCAGTAAATTCTTTTACCAGCCGCCAATTTTCCCTGAAATTAGGAAGTCGAGTTATTCCTCTGAGTGCGGGAACTCAAATATTCACTTCTGACATACCGAGTTTAACAGCCGCAGCATCTAACGGTCTTGTAGCTATAGTCACTTCTCGATCGAGAAACGAGCTTTCGTTAGGATTGACCAATTTGTGCGATCGCGCTTGGTGGGCTACAGACATTCAAGGCGATATAAAAATGGTAGAACCTGAAAATACCCTAACTTTGGGGTTGGGAACTAAAATCGAATTCGGTGAATTAGAGGGCGAAATTGTGTAATTAAGCGAGTAGAAACTGAGATATTGCACCATTGTCAATAAACTTTTCATGGCCGGGCAGGATGCCCAGCCCACAAGAAAATTTACTCTGTGTGGAACGGGCGGGCAGGATGCCCAACCCCTACTCCCCACAAGAAAATTTAGTCGGTGTGGAACGGGCATCTTGCCCGTTCTTAACAGGATATCCGGCCCACCGCACAAAAAAATTTCCTCTGTGTGGAACGGGCATCTTGCCCGTTCCTAACAATAATTCAAGCAGAACTGCCACTAACTCCATTAATTACCGCCGCACCAATCAAATGAGCCAAACGCAAAGCTTCAGGAACTTTACCAGTGTCTGTCAAACGCTGGAGTACCCTCGCTATTACTTCCGGTTGTTCGCCACAAACTTGAAAAAAGAAAGGTTCAAAAGCGTGAATTTTCCCAGCGCGGCGCAACAATTCTAAACGGTATTCCGAGTCGGGTAAATGGCGGAGGGCTTTTTCAACAGCAGCTAAATTTGGTTGGCGGCGCATGACAGCAACGCAAGGAATTTGCAGCCGCGATGCTAACTCGGGAAGGTCAATAATATTGAAGCCACCGAAAGCAATTCCGTCTAGCAAAACCAGATGCAATTGCGGCAGAAATTTGCCTCCGAGGAGTAGCCCAGAAATAGCATCCGTGGCATCTAATCCGTCTGGCAAAACTTGTCCCCACACCATTCCTTCAAATCGAGTTCCCCCGCAGACTATGCCCGCGATCGACACCAGGCTGCCGCTTGTACGAGAAAACGGAGCGTCGTCAAAGCCAATAACCTTAATTGTGCGATCGAGCCTCAGCAAATCTGCCAGTTTCAACTTGTGGAGTTCCCTAAGCTAAAGTTTTTGACATTAATTTGACTTCTAGATATAGTATCATATACGTTAAAGACCTCATTACTAAAAATATTTTAGACAATTGGTAAAAAAATACGTAGCAGCGATCGACCAAGGAACCACCAGCACCAGATTTATCATATTCGATCGCCTGGGACAGATAATTTGTCGCAACCAACAAGAACACCAGCAAATCTATCCCCAACCAGGATGGGTTGAACACAATCCCGATGAAATTTGGCAGCGCACCCAAAGCGTGATTAAAAATGCCCTCGAAATCGGCAATATCGACCCGAAAGATATTGCTGCACTCGGTATTGCCAACCAGCGCGAAACTACAATTGTTTGGGACAGAAACACTGGCAAGCCTTACGGCAATGCGATTGTTTGGCAAGATACCCGCACTCGCTTTATTTGCGATCAATTAGCTGAAGTTGAGGGCAAAAATCGATTTCAAAAACGATGCGGTTTACCGCTGGCAACTTATTTCAGCGGGCCGAAAATTAAGTGGATGCTGGACAATATTCCAGGATTGCGGGAAGCGGCAAATCAAGGGGATGCGATTTTTGGCAATGTCGATACTTTCCTAATTTGGCACCTGACTGGCGGCGCGCACATTACCGATGTTACCAACGCCAGCCGCACGATGCTGATGGATTTGCAAACCCTCGATTGGGATACCGAAACTTTGGAAATAATGGCAATTCCCCGCCAGATGCTGCCAGAAATTCGCCCTTCGAGTCAAGTTTTTGGAACTGCAAAAGGATTGCTTGCAGGGGTTCCGATTGCTGCTGCTTTGGGCGATCAGCAAGCCGCCCTCGTCGGGCAAACTTGTTTCAATCCGGGGGAGGCGAAAAATACTTACGGTACGGGCTGTTTTATGCTGCTGAATACTGGTGAGACGATCGTCCCTTCAAAGCAAGGATTACTAACAACAGTCGCCTACAAGATGGGGGAATCGCCCGCTGTGTATGCTTTGGAAGGCAGTATTGCGATCGCCGGAGCTTTAGTGCAGTGGCTGCGCGACAATTTGGGCATCATCAACACATCTGCGGAAGTAGAAACATTAGCAAATACAGTCGAAGATAGCGGCGGAGTTTACATTGTCCCGGCATTTTCTGGACTCTACGCGCCCTATTGGAAAGACAGCGCGCGGGGAGTAATTGCAGGTTTAACTCGCTACGTGACTAAGGCACACATTGCCCGCGCAGTATTGGAAGCGACAGCGTGGCAAACGCGGGAAATTTTGGACGCTATGAATCAGGATTCAGCAGTGCAGCTTTTGTCTTTAAAAGTAGACGGAGGTATGGTGGGAAATCACACGCTGATGCAGTTTCAGAGCGATGTTTTGGGAGTGCCTGTGGTGCGGCCTGTGGTAGCAGAAACTACTGCACTCGGTGCCGCTTATGCGGCCGGTTTAGCCGTAGGTTTTTGGAGTCAGCTAGCCGAATTGCGGGACAATTGGGCGGTGGATTGTACTTGGGAACCGAAAATGCCGATCGCACTTCGCGAACAAAAATATCGCTTTTGGAAAAAAGCAGTTTCCCGCACATTCGATTGGGAAGAATAAATCGCTGAGTTAACCCCAAAATCCGTATTTAGTGATATCCTTAAATCCAGCACTATTTTTCAAATTGCAAATAGATGATTTCGCTAAAGAACTTAAAAAACATTATCACCGCCTTTCTATTGATACTGACACTGGCATTTGTAGAAATCGCTGCTAATTCCCAAATGGCGATCGCAGATACAACTACAAATCCCACAACTGCAGCCGAAGTCTTCAGCGCCAACTGTGCAGGCTGTCACATCAACGGCAGCAACATTATCAGGCGCGGCAAAAACTTGAAACAAAAAGCCTTAAAAAAATACGGCATGGATTCCATCGCCAACATTTCCAACTTAGTAACCAACGGCAAAGGTATTATGCCCGCTTACAAAGATCGTTTATCTGAACAACAAATTATCGATGTTTCAGCTTACGTGCTATCCCAAGCTGAAACCGATTGGAAATAAACCCGAATATGTACATTGTAAGACCAAGTTTAGCGCCTAACTTCAGGAAAACAAGCCGAGGTATAATGTAGGGGCAGGTTTAGCGCGTAACTTGGTCATAGATGAATAATCTTTATACAAAACCTGCCTGCTTCTTGTCTTTTATTGTTCATCCCTTAATAATCTCAATACAAACTTGTCCTTTTTTCTGTTTTTTGCTAAAAACCTGTATATTATTGGAGGTATTGCAAGTTGAAAAAACATTATTGGTGGCGTAAAACTTTAATTATTATTAGCTTGTGCTTGTATCTGATATTAGCTAGCAGCCCGCCCGCTTTCGCCTCGATTCACAAATATCCCGAAACTGCCGAGACAGTAATGTTCCGATCCGTACAAAGCCTGCGCAATACAGACGATAAAGCATGGCAAGTTGTTTTGTACAAGCGAGTAAAGTCGGGAGTAGTAAAGTCTTTAAATCTGAGATTAGTAGGATTTCCCGGAACAGAATTGCAGCACCCGGTTCCGCTGAAAGTTGTGGCGGGGAAGCGCGAAATTGGCAATGCTAATGATATTTGGAACGAGTCGGATTTGCCAATTAATGTCGGAGAATACGATTTCAAATCAATAATTACACAAGTGGAAAGTAATCGACCTTTGCGGTTGAGTTTGCCCGTGAAAAATCAAAAACAAACAGAATTGCTGGTTCCTCCTTTTGCTGTCAGAGAATGGCGGCTGTTGTTAGATAGAAACTAAATATACCAAGTTAAGCGCACTCTACATTTAAAATCGATACAATTTGCAATGTCACAAATGGCTATATTTAAATTATGCCTTAAGGTAGATTTAACGTAGTTGAAGGATAATGTTGTCTGACAAAAACTAAAGATACCAATTTAATCGCACTCTACATTTAAAATAGCTACAGTTTCATCAATGTATCAAAAATAACTTTATTTACATAGACCTTAAGGTAGATTTAACCTATTTGAAGGGTAATTATGAAACAAACTAAAAGCTGAGTTAGTCAGGTGACAAAACTTCAGTGTTTTAACGTAGGTGTATTCAGGGTAAATCTACTATGACTTTAATCAGTAAAATTGTCCGAAAAGCATTGGCAACAGGTTACTTAACGGTTGAGGCCGAAGAACAGTTGCGACAGCAGTTGCAGATGACTAAGTACGGTTTAGAAGATTTTGAGGCTTTTATTAATTTGCAAAAAGAGGTGATGGAAGGTCGGGTGAAACAGCAAGCTTTGGAATTGTTACGATCGCGCAAATGTTCTGCGACGGCTTGAATCGACTGCGATCGACCTTTTGGATCAATGGGATAAAAAAGTTACAGCATCTTCTATATTTTATCCCTAACAGGGCTTACGCATTAAGACCGAAGAAACCGGGTTTTTTACCTAATCTCTGGCTGAAAACGAAGAATTTTCGTAAAAAACCCGGTTTCTGACCACCCGTGCCTAAGTTTTACCTAATTAGAAATTTCCGGTGCCATAAAACTTGACAAAACTCCAATAATCCGCAATAATTGTAGATTGTCTGTCTAAATCCGGCTCGGATCAGGTTAAGACATTCCAAAAGCTAGAGAGCAGTCAGCAGTCAAAAGTCCACAACGACCAATGACCAATGACTCATCAGCTACCTGTACGGCAATTTCAACCACCATCCCATGACTTACGCAATCATTGAAACCGGCGGCAAACAATTTCGGGTAGAACCAGGCCGCTTCTACGACATCGAACTGCTTCACGTTGAAGCTGAATCCAAAGTCACCATAGACAAAGTATTTCTGATCCAGCACGAAGGCGAGGTTCATATCGGCCAGCCTCTACTAGAAAATGCCACAGTAGAAGGAACGGTTCTACGGCATTTCCGGGGCCGCAAAGTCCTCGTCTACAAGATGAAGCCGAAAAAGAAAACTCGGAAGAAAAAAGGGCACCGTCAAGAAACAACTCGCTTTATGATTGACTCGATTAGCGTCAACGGTACAGTCTTGGCCGCCAGAGACTTAACTCAAGCAGTTGTGGAAACTCCCCAAACCGCCGAAACTGATTCAGAATAAAACATAGTAAATACAGTTGAGGATATTATGGCCCACAAGAAAGGTACAGGCAGTACACGTAACGGACGCGACTCTAATTCTCAGCGTCTGGGTGTCAAAAAGTACGGCGGTCAAGTTGTCAAAGCTGGCAACATTTTGATCCGTCAACGCGGCACTAAAGTTCACCCTGGTAATAATGTTGGTATCGGCAGAGATGATACTCTGTTTGCCATGATTGACGGTGTAGTGACTTTTGAAAGAAAAGGCAAAACTCGCAAGAAAGTCAGCATTTATCCTGTTGTAGCAGCACCTGTGGCTGAACCAGTGGCTGAAGCTGTCGCAGTTTAATTCTTCGTTCCTAGGTTCGGCAGATTCCTGACAACTTAGCGTAGAACCGATAGTCCGACAGGGGTTGAAACCCCTGCCTCAAAGCTAAAGTCCTCTGAAGAGGACTGAAGAACTCATTTTTCCTCGTTCCTAGGCTCTGCCTGGGAACACATATCTAGAGGCTCTGCCTCCTGATTTTCTATGTTATTAGAAAGTTACAGGAGGCAGAGCTTTTTGCAATTTGTTTCCCCGGAGAAAGGACTCTGGGTGCTTACCAAGAACCAGAAAAGCTGGAAAAACTCTCGTTTTTACTCCTAAAAATTGCCTAGCCTCCTCCGACAATTGTGACAATTTCTAAGATGTCGCCCTCTTGCATCTGTGTAGTTTCCCAAAATTGTTTGTGCAGAATTTCGCCGTTGTACTCCACAGCCACCAAGCGCGGGTTTAATCCCAATTGTTTTAGTAATTCTGGTAACGGTGTGTCGATCGCACAATTGCGGGTTTCTCCGTTAACTTGCAGCGCAATTTGATTTATCATAAGTAAAATATCAGTTTTCAGGGCGGGTTTGGTAACAAAATTATATTTTATGCACAGATTTCCTGTGCTAAACCCGCCCTACAAATCTCCAATCAACCTAGCTTTTTCCGTGCAAAGCTTTTTGAGCTTTGAGATTCTGCATCCGAATCAACTGCGAGATGAAAAACTGCGTGACTAAAGTAGGCTGTTCTGCTTCCATAATCGCGCGTACTATCGCAACCCTTTGAGCTCCGGCATTCAATACTTCATCGAGGTTGTTGATATCAATTCCACCGATCGCAAACCACGGAATCGGCGACTTAGTAGCAGCATACCGCACATAGTCCAAACCCGCCGCCTGTTTATCAGGTTTAGTAGGAGTGGAGTAAACAGGCCCAACTCCAATATAGTCGGCTCCCGCATCAACCGCTCGCTGCATTTCCTCGCCATTCGTAGTCGAACAACCAATGATGCGTCCCGGGCCGAGCAACTTGCGCGCTTCCGCCACAGGCAAATCTTGCTGTCCTAAGTGTACGCCGTCGGCATCCGCTGCGATCGCAAAATCCACGCGATCGTTCACAATCAGCAAAGCATCGTAGCGGTGACAAAGTTCGCAAAGCTTACGCGCGTTGGCCAGCTTTGCGCCGTCGTCTGAGGTTTTGTCGCGGTACTGCACCAAAGTCAGTCCCCCTTGCAAAGCAGCTTCCACGACCCCCATCAAGTTGTCTCTCGGCGAAGTTACAAGGTATAACTGCGATCGAAGTAACTGCTGGTAGCGCCGGTAAGCCAGCAAATCGCTTTCGAGAGTATAAACCCGATAGCGCATCTGCTTAAAAGCCGCGCCCATATTCCGATCGTAAATTTTGCCATACTCTTCAAGTACCCGCAGAGCTTCTTCCACCCGACAGAAATTCGCCTCCAGTAGCTGCTGAATGCTCGAACGCTGCTCTTCCTGCGGGTGACTCAACTCCGTACCCGGATCAGCGGGCGTATCCCTAGCGCTGCGAAGTTCCGCGACGTGCCAAGCAGCCAATTCTTGACGCAGTTGCTTGCACTCCCCAGCTAAATCCGAGCTGTTGAGACCAAACCTGCACCATTCTTCAATAATTCTCAACCCTTCGCGCGATCGATCTAAATTTGCATCTAAAATCCGGCAGAGGGCTGGCTGTGCCGGTAAAGTTCTGTTTTGTTTGTCGCTCATTCAGAACCACCCTAATTATAATTAATCTTACCAATCAACCCGCTATATTCTCCCACGCCGTCAAGATTGTGGCAAAGCAGGCGGCTTAATTTTGGCATAAACCGATGTAAATTCGACAATTTTTTAAATTTTATTGAATTTTCATGAAAACAAAGCATAATAGATCAAACTTGATGAGAGTGGAATCGTTAAACTGCATACCACACTTCGGAGGAGAGCCGTGAGGTTGATTAACAGTAAGACTTTTTCTGACATTTGCTAAGAATCACTTACATTTGCCAGAGGTCTTCATGTCATATAGAATGAATTTAGCCACTCAGATGTAGGTGAAAAACCTTGGTAGTACGCAACCGCTATATAAATAAGTTGCCTCTACATTATCAAAGCAAATAATCTGATTGGCTAATAGCTGTAAGCGATAACCAAGCTGAACGCAAGAATATAAGTGCTTGTAGAAATTTCTACGGGCATCGGTTGATACGCCTTGGTTGAGCTCATATCTCAACTTATATATTTGTTAGCAAATGTTAGCAAAAAAGTATCGGTTAGCAGAACAACACAAAAGATTAACAGCAGAAAACCCCAGCAGGCGGGTGAAATCAAAGTTCGATCGCAAAAACCCGACACCGAACTCGGGAAGCGGAACTCGGATCGCAAATCAGTGGGGTTTATTTATGCTCCTAAATTCTCAATATAGCGAGTGCAAAGAAAAGCGATCGCAAAAATCTTGTCTGAGTTCTTGCCTTCTGCTCGTTTTTGCGATGACCGCCCTTTGCAACCATCAACCGTCAGTTATCGCTGCCGGGATACCGATAGTGCAGCTAGTTTCTCAGACGCCGCAGAGCGACATTAACATACTGTACGTCAGCTCGACAGGGGGCAGCGACACAGGAGGCAACGGCAGCGATCGATCTCCGTTCAAAACCCTTACCTACGCCTTAAGCGTAGCCCCGCCCAAAACAGCGATTTTGCTAGCGCCCGGTACTTACAGCGAGCAAACCGGCGAAAAATTTCCATTAATGCTCAGGCCCAGCGTGACAGTTCAGGGAAATCCCAACACTCGCGGTCAGAATATTGTCATTAAAGGCGGAGGATACTTTATCAGTCCGACTTCGGCGGGTCAAAATATCGCGATTTTAGGCGCAGATGGGGCGGGACTCAGCGGGGTGACGGTGACGAATACCAACTCTCGCGGTTACGCTTTGTGGATCGAATCGAGTTCTCCGACGGTTGTTAACAATACTTTTTCTGGTAGCACTCACGACGGAATTTCGGTAGTGGGTACTTCCAGACCGACGATTGGCGGGAATGTTTTCTCGAAAAATGGAGCTAACGGCATTACTATTTTTGGTAGTTCCCAGCCGGAAGTTCGAGATAATGTGTTTGAAAACACGGGATTTGGGGTGAATGTAGCGCAGAACGCTTCGCCTCTGCTAATCGGTAACAAAATTACTCGCAATAAAGATGGCGTGGTGGTGCAAGCTAATGCTAGACCTGTGCTGCGTAACAATTATATCGAGAGTAATCGCCGGGACGGAATTGTGGCGATATCGAGAGCTCTGCCGGATTTGGGAACTGCTGCCGAACCGGGGGGCAATGTCATTCGCAACAACGGTCAGTACGATGTGAACAATGCGGCCAAAGGTCAAGTAATCCCAGCTTACGGCAATCAATTGTTGAGAAACCGGACGACGGGATCGGTGGATGTGGCGGGAACTTTTACCCCTGGGCCAATGGGGGGAAGTGCTTTGCAGCTAACGACCGATCGACCTCCCAGTATCGGTGGCCCAGACACTTCTCTCCCGGCTTACACTCCCGGCCGGCTAAGTCCCAGAAGTGAAAGAGCGCCACTTCCCCCGCCTGCGCCCGTTTCCAGGCGACCGGTGCAAACTCGACCCGTAGCGCCCAGCACTCGGTTGCAGCAAGAACTTTCTGGGAGGAATGTCGGTGCTTCATCGGTAGTCCCAGGGGCGATCGCAATTCCTGTGCCCGATCCGAATTATCGATCGGTTTCGGAAATTTCGGTACAGCAACCAATTATTCCTCCCAATTTTGATAGTTCGAGTTCAGTTTCTTCCGAGGGTAGATTGCCGGTTCCTGGCCGCAACATTCCTATCGGAAGGGGCGGCTATGTACCTGCTGCTTTAGGGGGGAATTCTTGGCCCGATGCCGCGGATAATTCGCCGTCATTCGATCGAGCCAGAGCTTTGGGTTTCCGGTATCGAGTTGTGGTGGATGCCAACAGTTGGGGCGATCGACAAAAAATCAAATCTCTCGTTCCCGGTGCTTTTCGCTCTTTTTCCAGCGGACGACCGGTGATCCAAGCCGGTGCTTTTCGGGAACGCGAAAAAGCTGACGAATTGCTACAAATGCTCACCGCTAACGGCTTGAATGCTCGAATTGAAGAAATTAAATGAAATGGTCATTAGTCAGTAGTCATTAGTCATTAGTCAGTAGTCATTAGACCTCTTTCAAAAATAACTAGGACGGGCATCTTGCCCGTTCCACAAGAAAAAATGTTTTTTGTGGAACGGGCATCTTGCCCGTTCCCAAATTTTATTAAAAGGACTTTTGCAAGAGGTCTATTAGTTTGTCAACTGTAAACTATCAAAAATTTTAGGGCCTAGCATATCGGATGCCAGACCCTAAAAAGTTTGTAAATTAAGTTGATTCAAGTGGGTTTTTAGCTCTGCTGAGTTTCAGCAAACTACAACTAAGGTGGACTTTTTGGCAACTACTCTGCGGACGAGCTAGCTATCAGCGGAGTCTATTCAGACTTCTGTGTTTGACTGTGCGATCGCAACTTTTGATTCATGCAATAGCCTCAAGCTATCTAACAAATACGAATCGCCATATCAACCTTTCTTTGCTAATAAGCTACACGGTTCAGGCGTTGCCTGCGGACTAGAGCCGAGCGGGACAAATACTCTAATTCCAAATTTTTAATCCAAGTTTTTTGTGCTTCTTGGTTTTGCCCCTCATGTTTTTAAGTTAACACCAACTCCGCGCATAAAAACACTTTGTTTACCAAACTTGACACTTTTTGACGTGTAGAAATACTTCCAAAAGCGATTATTAACAATTTGTACGATCGCCCAATCGCGCAACGTGCATAGGCGGCACTATTGGTTGGCTGTCAACGCAGCAGAGCTTCCCAAGTTGCGCGGCCGACAATGCCGTCTGCTGGCAGTTGATATTGTCGCTGAGCCGCCTTAACAGCAGCTTGAGTTTCCGGGCCGAAAACGCCGTCAGCACTCACCCGCAAAAATCCCTTGGCCCGCAGCCGTTCTTGCAAATCTCTGACTGCCGCCCCCCGCATTCGTCTTCTTAAAACCGGAAAATTTGTTGGCTGCCCTTGGGGGTTAATCTCTGAATCGTCGGCATTTACAGCATCGTTGGCGATCGGGTTTTCGATCGCACTCGGAGTCGCAGGAAACAGCCTGTTCCAAGTATCTTGACCGACTATGGCGTCGGGAGGCAGGCCTGCTGCTTCCTGGAACTGAGACACAGCTCTAGCGGTGCTTTGTGAGAAAATCCCGTCTACAGTGCCAGTATAAAAGCCCAACAATTGAAGAGCAGCTTGGAGTTCGATCACTTCCTCGCCGCGGCTGCCCAATTTGAGAGTGGGGCGGAAGATCGCACCTGTTTGAGCGATCGGGCTATTGCTGTTACTCTGTTCGGAGGTAGGTAGCTGTGCGACAGCATGAGTAGGGGCGATCGAGCCTATTGCCAATAAACCGCACAAACTCCAGCCGAAGAGCAAACTTGGAACCTCGCGGGCTTCATTCCAGCTTGCTATCAAGTTTTGGGACATTGGGAATTCGACCTCTGCAAAACTGGTAGCGATCGTACATCAAATCTGGAAAAAATTTACGCATCGGCCCGCGCAGGGCATGGGGCATGGGGCATGGGGCATGGGGCATTGGGCATTTCTGATTCCCGGCCCTTCCCTTTCCTAAAAATAATTTATCCCCTGAAATAGCTGCAATTTGCAAAAAAACTGCTAGATTGCCCTACAGAAAACATTGAACCGCGTTCATTGGGCCCCAGCAACACCATGTCCGAATTCAGAACCGCCAGCCAAATAGACATCGGCAACGTCAACATCGGGAACTTCCAAGTCGGCAGCATCAGCGGCACCAAATACAACGACTTCAACGCCAACGGCCGCCCTGATCCCGGAGAAGTTCCCATTCCCAACTGGCAAATCTACCTCGACCTCAACAACAACGGCCAGCCAGAGTTTAACGAACCTTCCACCCTCACAAACCCGCAAGGCAACTACATCTTCGCCAACCTGCCGCCGGGAACTTACCAAGTTAGGGAAGTCCAGCAGCCGAACTTTCGCCAAACTACCCCAAATCCCGCACCCATCACAATTACCAGCGGCACAAATGCTGGCAATATCAATTTTGGCAACAACTTTAACGCAGGGACGATCGCAGGCACAAAATTCAACGACATCAACAACAACAGCAGCCGAGATCCGGGCGAACAAGGGCTAGCTAACTGGCAAATTTACCTCGACCTCAACCGCAACAACAGGCTCGACGGCGGCGAACCTTTTACTTTTACAAACGTTGAAGGCAATTACGCTTTTGTCAATATTCCTGCAGATACATATTTGGTAAGAGAAGTCCAGCAACCGGGTTTTCGCCAAACCACACCTGACCCCGGCCCGGTTAACGTTACTTCCAATGCCACTGTCAACAACATCAATTTTGGCAATGTCTTTTTTGTCGGCAGCATCAGCGGTCTCAAATATAACGACCTCAATGCCAACAGCGTCCGAGATGCGACAGACCCGCCTCTGACCAACTGGCCAATTTACATCGACCTCAACGGCAACGGCAGCTTTGATCCGGGCGAACCCAACACCATCACAAACCCGCAAGGCAACTACACTTTTGCCAATGTTTCTCCCGGTCGATATTTGGTGAGGGAAGTCCAGCAACCGGGATGGGTACAGACTACGCCAAATCCAGGCCCGATCGACATCATCGGCAATACCAACGTTGTCGGCGTCAATTTCGGCAACAATTTTCCCACCGGCAGCATCAGCGGCTTCAAGTTCAACGACCTCAACGGTAACGGTATCAACGAACCGACGGAACCGAGAGTTGCCAACTGGCCGATTTACCTTGATTTCAACAACAATGGCGCCCGAGATCCGAATGAACCTTCGACTTTAACAAACCCCCAAGGTAATTTCTCTTTTATCAATTTGCCTCAAGGGACTTATGTGGTGAGGGAAGTCCCGCAGCCCGGTTTTCGACAAACTACGCCCAATCCGACTCCCATCGCCGTGGGCAACGGCACAAATGCCACTAATCTCAGCTTTGGTAACGTGTTGGTGACTGGCACGATCAGCGGTGTGAAATTCAACGATTTTAACGCCAATGGCCGCCTAGATCCTGGGGAACCGCCGATCGCCAATACTCAAATTTACATCGACCTCAACAACAACAGCAGTTTAGATCCGGGCGAAGCGAGTACCTTAAGCGACGTTCAGGGCAATTACAGTTTCCGTAACGTTCCTGTAGGTAGTTATGTTGTCCGCGAAGTTCCGCCGCCCGGTTTCATTCCAACGACTCCACCTGCGGTGGTTGTGGTCTCGGCAGAGATTCGGGCTAGCAGCATAGATATCGATTTGGTGACTGGAGAGGCTGAGGGTCTGTCGGCTAAACCCTTGGGCGACCCGCTGACGGATGCCCGTAACTATGCGGGCGAACCTGCAGGCAATATGGGGGCCGATAGCTTGCTTTTGAGCCAGTGTCGTGATAGTGATCAAATTAGTAAATTTTTGAGTGATGGATTTTTTGCAAATTTAGGCAATACTCCTAACTTTGGGCAACAGAATGTCGGTCTGGAGCCTAACGGACAAATTAGTAATTTTGTCAATACCAATGAATTAAATAATCCGGCGATCGCTCACTCGTTGGTGCCGATGGGCGCGAGAGATTTCGGGGTTATGTAGGGTGAGACAAAGCTTGATCGCCCGGAATCCCAAACCGCAGATAAAAATCAGGATGAGGTGAAAGGGCGATCGCGTGATACCCTATTGTTGGCAACCTCCAACACTCAAGCCTAAGTTCCGGCAACTCCGAAGCTGGCTTGTATATTGGGTGCAAGATTCAGAGGCAGTAGCATCTCTGTAAGTGAGAAACTATCAGGTAATTCCCCCAAACCCGATCGGCGTATTTCCAGTCAGGGCAAGTCATAATCAAGTCCGGTAGCTCGATCGATGCTGGGATATCTGTCATTGGCAATCCCAGAGGAGGCGATCGTCAAGCACAGCGAACCAGGACAAACAAGAACAATGCAGCCGGACTTGATATCAGGGGGAGAAGTCAGTCTTAGGCTTTTTAAAGCTCGAAACAGCAAGTATGTACGGACACAGAAGGCGTGCAAATCATGAAGATGTTGCCCTCAAATTGCCAGGGCTCTTCAAAACCTGATATACTTGCCAGCGACAAAGCTTGAGGCATTGTTGTGTGAGATGGGAACATTACCTCAAGTGCAGACGTATGTAAAATCGAGTAGCGGTTGTCAGCTATTAGTAAAAACTACTCAGCAAGTTACAACCCATACAGTAGTCTGTAATTTACGTGGATTTAGGTGTGAAGGAGAGAAATCATGACAGATAACGGAGAGCGCAGTATCCAGCAATTACAGCCAGTTGTGGTTGGGAATGCTGGCCCGGCAATTCTAGGCCTCAAGTTCAATGACTTGAACGGCGATGGCATCAGACAGCCCAATGAACCAGGTCTGGCAAATATCCCGATCCTCCTCGAATCAGCAACAAGCACCAACGGTGTATTTGATGCTGGTACTGGCGAAGTCTCAACCACGACGGACGCTAACGGCGCGTTCTCATTCATAAATCTTATTCCTGGCAACTACGTACTCACGGAAACCGCAATACCTGCAGGTTTCCGGGCTACCACTCCCAACCCCCTCGCAGTCACTGTCGGCAACACAAATGCTAACGTTTTCTTTGGCAACACCCAAGTTATAGGCAGCCGGATCGTTGGATGCAAATACTTAGACATAGATGCCGACGGCTTCCGAGATGGAAATGAACCGGGCATTAAAAATGTCAGGATCTATATTGATGCCAATGGCAACGGTCAACGCGATGCAGGGGAAGCCAACACCTTAACAGACAAAAATGGTGCATGGTCGTTCAACGTAGCACCCGGAACCTACAAGATTCGGGAAGAACGGATCAGACGACAGATTAATTCTGTTACCGGACTAGAAGTTAATGCTACGGACGCAGAACCCTTAGAAACACAAGATTTTCCCCAAAGCACTCCCCCCGGCAACGTTCCCGTACTGGACGTGACGGTAGCAGCAGGTCAAACCTTTGCCTGCGCTCAAGTTGGCGATACTCCGCTCTATCAAATTGAAGTTAACAAATTTCGAGACATAGACCGCAGCGGAACGCGAAATGTTGTTAGTGGAGTCTTGGAACCCCCCATTGCCCGAGTACCGTTTATTTTAGATGTGAACGCGAACGGTCGCTGGGATGGAGCAGGCTCCGAACCTATAGCCATCACAGATGCGAACGGAGTAGTTACCTTCAAGGATTTGCGAGCTGGTGATTACAGAGTGTTGGAAATTTTTCCAGGTGTACTGCCTGCAGAAGTAGGTGGCGGTGTCCCAGGAAACCTCAATGCTCCAGTAGCAACAACTGCAAACCCCGCTCTGGTTTCGGCACCAGGGCCTCAGGCCCGATTCCAGGGTACGATCAGCAGAGAGCAACCGCTGCTAGTAGCAGACTCAACCTACACGCTGAAACCAAACGACCCTAAATTCGTAGACAGCAACCGCGACGGCATTCAACAACCAGGTGAAAGATCGATCGCCACCACTGGTGAGCGGCCGATTTTTGCAGCGCCAGTTACAACTTTACCAGCGCCCAACCCATCGCCATCACTTACCTTTACTCCTGTGGGAGCAACTCAGGGTATTGGCAACAATGCCGGTGTGGGCAACACTCGACCGAACATCACTGTCTTCAAATACAATGACCTGAATGCCAATGGTCGCTTTGAACCAACTCAGGGTGAAGCGCCAATTAGCGGTGTCACTGTCTTCCTCGACACCAATAACAATGGCACTCCCGACGCTGGAGAACAGCAAATCACGACAAATGCCCAGGGGAGAGGTGCCTTTACCAACTTGGCAACAGGCAACTATGTCGTCAGGGAAGTTGCACAGCCCAATTTCTCCCCTTCTACGGCAGATCGCGTCGATGTGACCCTCAGCACTCAGGACGCCAACGTTACCTTTGCCAACACACCCAACAGCAACATCACCGGTTGCAAGTTTGAGGACTTTAACCTGAACGGTTATCGAGATGGTAACGAACCAGCTATTCCTGGTGTCACCATTGCGATCGATACCAACCGTGACGGTGTGTTGCAAGCAAATGAACCCACTACTACCACCGATCAGTTTGGTCGTTTTGCATTCACCAATTTGCGGCCTGGCAATTACAGCGTTCGGGAAGTAACACCTTCTGGCTACTTCAAAACGACTCAACCGCTGGATATTGTTCTCGGTGCGAATCAAACCTTTACTTGTGCTTTGGTGGGTAACTCTCGCCGCTATGACCTGTCGGTTCCTAAATTCCGAGATGACAACCGCAACGGTATACGGGATGCCAGCGAACCGCCCCTGGCCAATATACCATTTACCTTGGATTTGAACAATAACAACCGCTACGATCCTGCTACCGAACCGCTGGTGAGAACAGATGCTAATGGTATTGCTCTGTTTCCTAATTTGTCCCCAGGCACCTACTCGGTTTTGGAAGTCTTCGATGCGAGCGTGGAAAACCCGTTCCCAATCCCAACTGGACCGAATCCGGTTAACTTTAGCGTGCCTGGTCCTAACACAGCGCCTACGACATCTGTGACGACCCCAGACCCATCGGGAATAGTAAGACTAAGTAGCCTCGATCCGGTGACTGGTGAATCTCAGAACCTGGAAACTGCACCCGATCCTCTGAATAACCCCGACCCTTCACTCAATGCTACGGTTAAGGCCAGCAGCATTGATGATACCAGCTTGATCGCACCTGGAAATGCAGGTATTACCTTTGTGGATGACATGAGCTTGAGCGGCACCGCGAGTGCACTGACTGTATTGTTGCCTGAAGATAAGAGCAAGGATTTACTGTTAGGTGCTCCTGCTACTTCTCAGACTGGTTTCTAATGTTAAGTTGAGTCTCTAGTTTTAGACTCAGCAATTAGCAGCTAACTTGTTTAAACAGCACGTCAAATGATGTTTTGGCGTGCTTTTTGCTGTTTTGACAAAAATAACAAGCGGTTTCGATCGCCCGAACTGTCTTTAGTGGTAGGCAACGATCGGCAAAAAGAGCGATTCCCTAGTTCCAGAAAACCTTTATTTATAGAGGTAGAAGTTAGAGGAATATGTTATGCCAACTCAACAACAAACCAATCCGGCTCAACATCAAGAACAGCAACCCGGTATTGAATCGCAAATGACTCCGCAACCTCAATCCTTCGCGGAGGGATATCGCGGTAGCGACAAATTGCGGGACAAAGTAGCCTTAATTACCGGCGGAGACAGCGGTATCGGGCGTGCAGTGGCGATCGCCTTTGCCAAGGAAGGCGCTAACGTAGTCATCAGCTATCTTAACGAAGATGATGATGCCAAAAAGACCAAAGAGGCGATCGAACAACAAGGCCGGCGCTGTATTGCGATCGCAGGCGACATCGGCGACGAAAACGTCTGTCAAAACCTTGTAGAACAAACAGTTAAAGAGTTTGGTAGCCTCGATATCCTCGTCAACAACGCCGCCGAACAGCATCCCCAAGAAAGCATTGAAGACATCACCGCCGAACAATTAGAGCGCACCTTCCGCACCAACATTTTCTCAATGTTTTATCTCACAAAAGCCGCCCTCAAACACCTCCAAGAGGGAAGTGCAATTATCAACACTACCTCTGTCACCGCCTACAAAGGCAATCAACAATTACTAGATTACTCCTCCACCAAAGGAGCAATTGTTGCCTTTACTCGCTCCTTGTCTCAAAGTTTAGCTGAGAAAGGAATTCGCGTCAACGGAGTCGCCCCCGGCCCGATTTGGACGCCTCTAATTCCTGCAACTTTCCCTGAAGAAAAAGTGGAGAAATTTGGTGCAGACACGGCCTTGGGACGCGCCGGTCAACCCGATGAAGTTGCCCCCAGTTTCGTGTTTTTAGCTTCAAAAGATTCGTCTTACATGACTGGTCAAATTTTGCATCCTAACGGAGGCTCTGTGATTAACGGCTAAAATCTTCTGGCTCCCAATCCTCGTAGGGGCGGGTTTTACCGAAAATCTTTGATGAAATTCATAATATAGATAAACCCGGCCCCCTAGTTGTGGAGGGCGGGTTTATTTATATTATGAATTACCCGAAATATCTTTCGTGAAACCCGCCCCTTGTATGGTGCGTCGCTATCAAAAATTATCAAAAAAAGCGACTATCTCACAGCGACGCACCTTACAAACTCATAACTATTGCAAGATTTTGGAGAATTGGTATAATATATTTATTTTTTAAAATTGTCTTTGAAAAAACTAGTAATCCCGCCACGTTGGTAGCGGGATTGATAGGTTGCAGTTTAGCTATTCTCTAGTTTTGCTAGAGTTAAAATTAGCCGAATGCTGAATTATTTCAGGTTAGCCATTTCTTGCTGGATGGTGCTTTTGGCTGCTTTGAATTGAGTAGCCATTTGTTCCATTTGTGCTTCGCTCAGGTTGCGGCGAATATGAGGGAACATATCGTTTTCTTCTTGTCGAATGTGATCTTTAACCGCTGTTTGGAGCTGTTTGATTTGGGCTTTGAAATCAGAAGAACTAGGGTTGAGAGCCTTAATTTGGGCAAGCATCTGCTTCATTTCTGCTTGCTCGCTGTACAGTTCTTGAGTATTGCCGTAGTAGCTGCGAACTGCGGGATAAACAACTTGTTCTTCTGCTTCTGCGTGAACGCTGAGGTCTTTGTAAAGTTGACCGAAGAATTCTTGCAGTTTTTGAGGATCATCGGTGCTTGCGATTTCCATAAAGAGGGTATCGGTTTTGCGGTGATCCATTGAGATGATTTCGGTGATGTTCATCTCATCTTTGCTGCGGGTAACTGCACCGCCGATGATGCCGGTCATTGCTGCCATTGCATCTTGCACGCGAGCCCAAACGCCTTGGTCGGGGTCTTTGCCAGTCAATTCGCGCACGCCTAAAATTTCGAGAACTCCTTTGAGTTGTTCTTGGTGAGCGCGGTTCTCAAAGTTAACTGTGTTGAGCGGGGTAATGGCAGCTTCGATGTCGGCGCCGACTACTTGAGCAGCTTTGTGAATTAACAAACCGGCCATTGTTTGTTTGTGTTTGAGCAGTTCGTGCTGAGCGACTTTTTCAAACATGGTGAGTTCAGAACCTTGCATGAGTTTCTGAACTTCTTCAATCATTTTTGTGCTGGTTTCTTTGGGCTCGGCTTGAATGCCGTATTGCACGATCGTAGTTTCTAATACGCCCAAGTTTTTGCGATCGTCTTCGAGCATATCCCGGAAGCGCTGGGCTAGTTCGGAGTCGTTGCAGGAATTGATGAACAATTGCTCGTTGGCGATCAACAGGTTTTGCAGCGCTTTCATGTCTGCTAATTTAGTTGCGATCGCTTGGCGCTTGGTATCTTCTAGGGTAGCTACCATCTGTTGTTTCTCCTCTCAAGGTCGTTAGTGTTCTTACATCTCTTAATTTATTGATATATTCTGATCACATCCTCTTTCTCCCGACTGATTAATTAATATCCCGCGAAACCTATTGACTTTTGATAAAAAAGATGGTAAGTATTTGAGACTGCTTGAAAAAAAGCAAAAAGCAAAAAACAACAGATGAGTAAGGATGAAGGGCAGAAGACTCCGCCCAAAAACGGATACCGTGCCACGTACTCCTGTCGCGATCGGCTCAAAATTTTAGACTCTTGTTCAAGCCCCCAGATTCATCTGTGCAGTAAATCTAAAATCTAAAATCTAAAATCTAAAATCGACTGAGTGATAATTTCTGTATCAATTAATCCCGATCGCAGAGCTGGAAAGCGCTACCATAGTTGCAGCCGAAGTTAACTAAAGTTTAAGAATAACTAGCTTGTCTCAACTGCTCACTGCTTTAGAGTTCCCAGCCAATGTCTGGAAGATGAATAATGGGTTAACGGTCATTCACCAGCGGATTTCGGCCACACCGGTGGTCGCGCTAGACGTGTGGGTGAGGGCTGGCGCTACGCTGGAGCCGGATTCTTGGTCGGGAATGGCTCATTTTCTCGAACACATGATATTTAAAGGGACGGATTCGATCGCCCCTGGAGAATTTGACCAGGTAATCGAAAATCGCGGCGGTGTCGCCAACGCAGCTACCAGTCACGACTACGCCCATTTTTTCGTCAACGCTGCGGCCGATTATTTAGCAGAAACAGCCCAGCCGCTGGCAGAATTACTGCTGCGCGCTTCGATTCCAGATCGGGAATTCGATCGCGAGCGAGATGTGGTGCTCGAAGAAATCCGCCAAGCTCAAGACAATCCCGATTGGCTGGGTTTCCAAGCCATGATGGAAACAGTTTACCAGCGACATCCCTACAGGCGATCGGTATTGGGCACAGAAGAGTTGCTGATGTCGCGAACTCCCCACGAAATGCGCTGTTTCCATCGATCGCACTATCAGCCGGAAAATATGACTGTGGTGGTAGTCGGGGGAATTGATGAACAACAGGCCAGAGATATTACGGGGAAAGCTTTTGAGCAGTTTTCCGATCGGTGGGATTGTCCTAAATTAACCGCAGAGGCGGAACCGCCACTGATAGAAATTCGCCGTCAGGAACTCTGTCTCCCCCGATTGGAACAAGCGCGGCTGATGATGGCGTGGACGGGGCCGGGAGTTGAACACTTGCAAAGTGCTTGTGGCTTGGATTTGCTGTCGGTGTTGCTCGCAGACGGGCGGACTTCGCGTTTAGTCAGGGAACTGCGGGAAGAATTACAATTGGTAGAGGCGATCGACAGCACTTTCTCGTTGCAACGGGAATCGAGTTTATTTACTATCAGTGCAGTCTTGGACGCGAAGGATGTCGAACAGGTGGAATCTCGGATTTGCGATCGGCTTTGGGAATTGCAGTCTGAGCCTGTTTCCGAGGTAGAATTGCTCCGCTGTAAGCGTTTGCTGTGCAACGATTTTGCTTTCTCGCTCGAAACGCCGGGACAGCTAGCGGGTCTTTATGGATATTACAATACGATCGCCACTGCCGAATTAGCGCTCAGCTATCCCACCAGGATTAAAGCATTTGGGCCATTAGACCTCCAGCGCCTAGCTCAACAATATCTCTCTCCCCGCCGCTACACGGCTGTGGTGCTAAAACCAATCTAATTGGTAAACGGGTAAAAATACATATATTTTTGGTACCGGAGAGATGTTCGGCATTTGTCCGGGGTTCTTTGTGCTTGTGGCGCACCCTAGGGGATAGAGGTTCGGCGTTTGTCCAGGGTTCTTTGTCCTTGTGGCACACCTTACAGGATAGATGTTGTTACATTTAGAGGTTGTGCGTCAGGCCCTGCCCGGTATGACATCATACAAGATGCAAATGGAAAATAGAAAAATGGCAATCAAGTAATTACCAATTACCCATTACCAATTACCCCTTACCCATTTTCAATTACCAATACTTCAGCTACTCTCAGTACAAGTTCCCAACTAAATTAACCATGAAAAATGAAATCCAGCGCACGGTTTTAGACAACGGTATTGTTGTCTTAGCAGCAGAAAATCCAGCAGCAGATATTATTGCAGCTAGGATCTTCCTGCGGGCCGGCAGTCGCTACGTGCAGCCGGAACAAGCAGGATTGTGTCACTTGCTGTCGGCGGTAATGACTAAGGGAACCGATCGACTGTCTTCGCTGGAAATTGCCGAGCGTGTAGAATCGGTGGGAGCGAGGTTGAGTGCCGACTCTACTACAGACTATTTTTTAGTGAGTTTGAAGACGGTTTCTGCAGATTTTGAGGAGATTTTGGAGTTGGCGGCGCAATTGACACGATCGCCCACTTTCCCGGAAGCTGAAGTCGAACTCGAACGCCGCATTGCCATATCAGCAATTCGATCGCAACAAGAACAGCCATTTGCGATCGCCTTCGAGCAATTGCGGCACGCGATGTACCAGGAACACCCCTATGCTTTCTCTCCCTTGGGCACGGAAGCTACTATGTCAAAGCTCACCAGAAACGAGCTCGAACAGTTCCACAAAACCTATTTCCGTCCCGATAATGTAGTTATTTCTGTAGCCGGCAGAATATCCACCGAAGATGCGATCGCTCTGATCGATCGAACTTTTGGGGACTGGAAAGCGCCTTTAACACCCCTGCCAACTTTAAGCGTTCCCCCCCTGTCACCCTCCCCTCAATCGGTCGTTACGGCGCAAGATACGCAGCAATCAGTGATTATGCTGGGCTACCTCGCACCCTCGGTCAGAAATCCCGATTACGCAGCGATTAAGTTGCTGAATACTTATTTGGGTAACGGTTTGTCGAGCCGGTTGTTTGTGGAATTGCGGGAAAAGCGGGGCTTGGCTTACGACGTTTCCGCGCTGTACGCGACGCGCTTGGACACGGCTCAGTTTGTCGTGTACATGGGTACGGCGCCGGAAAATACAACGACGGCTTTTGAAGGATTGCGTACAGAAGTCGATCGACTCGCCACCATCCAACTAAGCGAGGAGGAATTGCAAGCTTGCAAGAATAAAATGCTCGGTCAATATGCTTTAGGAAAACAAACTAATTCGCAAATTGCCCAAGTTTTAGGTTGGTACGAAATTTTGGGATTGGGAATTAAATTTGACCAGCAGTTTCAAGAAGAAATTGCACTGGTGACAGCTTCACAAGCGCGGGATGCTGCTAAGAAATATTTTGTAGAACCGTATGTTTCTTTGGTGGGCCCGGAGGCGGCGATTACAGAGTTGGGTGTAGTGGCTGTTTGTTAAGTAGGAAATTAGCGATCGAACTTGTGAAAAGTTCGATCGATGCGATCGCAGATCAAAAGACTTTGCTCGTCCGCTGTTTCTAGGAATGTGAAATCAATGTTTCGCGTTGCGATGTAAGAGATGAAAGCGCAAGTTATCGGGTCAACTGACACTTGGGTGGGATATGTATTCTTTGTAGGGTATTGCTTTTAAGCCAGGGCGATCGCCAAGCCTTGATTTCAACGAGCAAAAGAGAGCATGATCTTCGATCGTTAACTTTTCAAACCACCCTTGGCGAAAAGTTGAAGCCTAACGGCCTGCGCTTCACCGGACAGTGATAATGTTTGGATCATAACTGATAGCGTATACCTCCGTTCCGGTGCAAGCGCTTGTTAGGTTGTGGAATACCGAAGCGTTGAGATGTATATAACAGACAACCCTAGACGATTCCAATTGGGTTGATTAAGCGAAAATAATACACTTCCCGCTAGTGCTGCCCACCCTACAGGACCGAGTAGAAATGCAAGAGTTTGGCTCACACCCATGTAAACTGCAAAGGGCAAGGCAATCCCCAAAGCACTTGTGAGACTACCTAGTACAGTGCTTGCCAACAAATACACCCCAAAACCACTCATCTTTGCTGCAAACATTGCACCACCACTTAAAAGAAAACCTTCAAGATTAGGGTCATCGCTCTCTCGTCTGAGATCCATAATAATTTGTTGTCGTTGCTCTGGTGTAAGCTGCTCCAACATATTCTGAAATAGCTTAACAACGACAGCACCTTCAATTTCTTGAGTTGATAACTCAAGCCATGTACGACCGTGAAAAACTTCAGACCAATCAATACCAATGTGATCGGCAACATCTGTGACAATTTGTTTCCAAGAGCTGTTCCAGAAAAGCTGACCAATACTCCCGCACCTCAAATACCGTATGTGATTGCAAAGAATTTCAGAGGAACTACCAAATCCTGAATTGGTCAACTCTGCTAAGTTTTGGCGTTGCTCTTCTGTAGCTAAACTGACGATTTCGTAAAATTCTTGCATATTTAGTCTTAACTTTGACGAGTAATCTCAAACTATTTACCAACTGATATAACCCACATTCCGTACCCTCTACTATCATAGGTTTTTTCGGAAGTTTGAGCTATTATAGCGGCTAGAAGGGAATCAAGCCATTATGATATCTACTACCGATGCGTTCAACGGCGGTACAAAGCTTTGAGTCATCACCAGAGTATTGAGTCCGTCCGTTAAAACGCACGGCTATGCTGAGTGCTGAGTTTTGTTATTGTTCTCTATATATTGGCGTAAAACGTTATTAATTAGAGTTTTATACTGTTCTCCTTGAGCCTCAAACCACTGCTTCACATCTGGATCGAGCTGAACTAAGTTGTGGGCTTGAGCTGCTGGAATACGTAAAGTCGCTCGTTCAAAAAATTCATCGGTCAGCGGTGGAATATCTGAGTAGTCAATATTCTCTTCTGACCTTGACTCTAAGGCTGCCCAGTTAGTACCAGAGGTACTGTTCAAATCGTTTCTGCTCATGACGGTTGGCTCTTCGCGCTGAAATGATTCGGATTACATTGTTTTGACGTTCTGTCCAGACTACTACCGCTATTCCAGAACCGAGAAAACCGATTCCAAACCAGCGATCTTCGCCATAATCAAAACGATCGTCTAGCTCAATCAGCATTTCACCATCAAACATCGCGGGAACATCGGCAAAATCAATCTGATGTTTACGGATGTTTTCAAGGTTTTTCGCTTCGTCCCACTCAAATTGCATGAAGGATTAGGATATGCGAGATTAAACTATCTTCATTCATTATCACGCATTTGGCCCAACAGGTTTTATGCTGCACTGGAGATCGATGTTGGGATCTAAACTCGATCGCCCGCAAACATTAAACACTGGAAAAAACCTAGTGCGACTTCAATTGAACCTTTTCTGTTCCCGATCGGTCTAAATTCAAGACAGACCCATCAGGTCTAATTTATATGTACTTAGTAAAGCACTTTCAGATTAAAAAAGAGCTGACTCCCTGGCTTAGCGGACTCCTCGCCACATCCCTGCTTGCAGGAGTCGGCTACACAGCTTACAGCCAGTTAACAGTCAAATCCAGCCCCGAAACCAGACGCAAGGAAAAAACCGTTGCTGTCGAAAGGGTGAACCTGCCAATTACAATTTCGGCAAACGGCACAATTGTGCCCGAACGTTCCGTTAACGTCAGCCCCAAAACTTCAGGAATGCTCAAAAGTTTGCTTGTCAAGGAAGGAGATAGGGTTGAACAAGGGCAGATTCTCGCCTACATGGACGACTCCAACCTTCAGGGGCAACTTACCCAAACTCGCGGACAACTCGCAGCCGCAGAAGCAAACCTGGAAAAATTGGTCAACGGCACTCGAACCCAGGACATTGCTGTGGCTAAGGCGGTGTTAGCAGAACAACAGGCAAGTCTGGAAAAATTGCTCAACGGTAATCGAACCCAAGACATTGCTGTAGCTGAGGCAGCGTTAGCAGAACAACAGGCAACGTTGCAAAAATTGCTCAACGGCAATCGAACCCAAGATATTGCCGTAGCTGAGGCACAACTAGCTGAACAACAGGCAAATTTACAAAAATTGCTCAAGGGCAATCGCCCTGAAGACATCGCCCAAGCGATCGCCCAACTCAGAGATGCCGAATACGCCGAAAACCAAGCAGAGGAAGACTTTCAGAGAAATCAGGAACTATATAATGCCGGAGCCATTGCTTTGCAAGTTGTCAACAACTCCCGCACCGCGCGCGATCGAGCTCAAACGCAAGTCAGGCAAGCCGAACAAGCTGTAGCTTTGCTGCAAGCGGGTGCTCGCCCTGAAGAAATCGCTGCGGCGCGGGCTGCTGTGGAGCAAAAACGGCAAGCTTTGACCCTGGCGCGATCAGGGGCACGCCCGGAAGACATCGCTGCGGGGCGGGCCACTGTGGAGCAAAAACGGCAAGCTTTGGCCCTGGCGCGATCGGGCGCACGCCCGGAAGACATCGCTGGGGGGCAGGCCGCCCTGCAGCAAAAACAGCAAGCTTTGGCGCTACTAGAAGCCGGTTCTCGCCCGGAAGACATCGCCCAAGCCCGCGCTCAAGTTCTCGCCGCTAGAGGCAGCCTGCAAAGCGTTCAAGCGCTGATCGACGACACTGTGCTACGGGCTCCTTTCACCGGCACTGTTACCCGCAAGTACGCCGATCCGGGCGCTTTTGTGACTCCCACGACGGCAGGTAGTGCGGTTTCTTCGGCGACTTCTTCTTCGATTTTGTCCTTAGCTTCAAAAAATCAATTAGTAGCAAACGTAGCAGAAACTAATATTTCTCAGATTCAGATCGGCCAGGCTGCGTCTATTCAAGCCGATGCTTTTGCGGGAAAGACTTTTAGAGGTAAAATCACTCAAATTTCGCCTCAGTCGATCGTCCAGCAAAATGTGACAAGTTTTGAGGTAAAAGCGGCAATTATTAATGATGATAAACAAATGCTGCGATCGGGAATGAATGTGAATGTTGAGTTTAAGGCTGGTGAACTTAAAAATGTTTTGGTAGTTCCGACTGCGGCAATTGTCCGTCAACAAAGGGAAACGGGGGTTTTTGTTCCGGGTGGAGAAGATGGTAAACCTGCTTTTATGCCGATTAAGACTGGTATGACGGTGGATGATAAGACGGAAGTGCGATCGGGTTTGAAAGGAAATGAAAAAGTGCTGATGAGTTTCCCCCCCGGATTGCGGCCTAGATCCCAAAATCCATCGGGTGGAATTCCAGGTTTGCAACCGGGTGGGGGAACGCGCTTGCGTTAGGGTTTTGATTTTTTTTATTGAACCGCAAAGCCGCGAAGGAGGAAAAGCAAGAAGGAAGAAGGATTAAGGTTTTAATTGCCTATGCTTTTCAGCTCACTGCCCCATACCCAATGCCTAATCAATAATATATAGCAATTCCATTTGAGATGTAAATATGGATTTCTCTGGTAAAATAGGAAATTTTGATAATAAATGAAAAGGAAGAAAGCAAATGGAAGCCAATCAAAATGAAAAAAAAAGACAAATAGAAGGTTTAATCAAATTTATAAATAGTAATGGAGACTCGCGAGAAATGAAGAGAGCCTTAGCCGTAAAACTGGCTCTACAAGGTTATGTGTACCGAGCAATAGAAAATATAATAAATGTATCTCAAGGTTATGTAAGTAAATGGAAAAAAAGATTTATAACACAGGTAGTAATAAATATGTAGTGAAGTTTAATTACAGTAATTGAATACATAGGATAATTTTATAAATAACACAATCAA
>NZ_JAUBTV010000080.1:0-8028 GCF_036705145.1 Microcoleus sp. B5-D4
AGTCATTAGTCATTAGTCATTAGTCATTAGTCATTAGTCATTAGTCATTAGTCATTAGTCATTAGTCATTAGTTATTGATTCTTGGCTAATGACTGATCGGAAATGCTTTTTTTAACCGCAGATGAACGCTGATTAACGCGGATGTATGAAAACTAAGATTAAACAGGAAATAAAATCGGATATTTTGTCGTGGTGGGTGCTGATAGTGGTTCCTTTAGTTGGGATGGTAGTAGTGAATTTACCTCCTAATTTGCGTTTTATTTCAGATAATTTTTCTAACAAAAGTCCCGAAAATCTCGATACTAATTACCGCTATCATTTTTCGGAAAGTTTGAGAAATAATCCCAATCAAAAAGAAGCAATTCAGCAAGAGATTGCTTTTTACCAGCAGCGGTTGGCCGTTGATTCCCGCAGCGGTTTGAACCGGGCGGCGCTGGCGGGATCTTATTTGAAAATGGCTCGCGCTACTGGGGAGGGAGGTTGGTTTTTATTGGCAGAACAAGCGGCTCAAAGGTCGATCGCCGATTTGCCTTTTGACAACCAAGGTGCGTTGTTAGTTTTAGCTCGAATTGCCGAGGCCAGACACGATTTTGCTACTGCTTTGCGCTTTGCTAAACAGGCGGGTTCTGACAATGAAGATGCGATCGCCCTTTCAGTTACATCTCACTTAGCAATGGGAAAAGTGAGCGAGGCAAATGTAGCCGCAGAAGCCTTAGTTAAACGGATTCCTAACTTGGGTTCTCTCACTTTAAGAGCTTTAGTGAGAGAGTCTCAGGGCCGAGATGCTGAGGTTGTGCAGGATTACCGGCAAGCAATGGCGGCGGAGGAACCAGGAGAGGTTGCTGGTTCGGCGCGGGCCCGATCGCTCTTGGGGCGGTTTTACGCGCGTCGTGGGCAGTTTGTGCAGGCGAAAGCGCTGTTTTTGGAGGCGCTGCGGTTGGTGCCGCGATACCCGCTGGCGCTGATTTATTTGGCGGATTTGGAGACGCGCCAGGGCAATTATCGGGAGGCGGAAGGCTATTACAGCAAGGTTTCTGCGTATTCTGGCGGGGTTGAGACTGTGTTCGATCGCATTGTCGATCGCGGTATGGCGAGAGTTAAAGAGTTAGAGGGAGATGCGATCGAATCCCGGCGACTTCGCGACAAAGCAGAAGCGGGGCTGCGACAGGAACAGGTTTCTGGATCTAGCGGTTTTGGACACCGGCGCGATTTGGCAAGTTTGCTGCTGGAAAAAGGTCGATCGCAGGATGTCGCGGAAGCGCTGGCGTTAATGCAGGAGGAGGTGAAAATTCGCCGGGATGCGGTGACGCTGGATACTTTAGCTTGGGCGCTTTCCGCCGCTGGGGAATGGCAAAAGGCCGATCGAGTGATGGCCGAAATAGTGCGATCGGGGATTCGGGATGCGGGGATGTTTTACCGGGCTGGTGCGATCGCCCGGACTTTAGGTAAGGATGCTGAATCTCGCGCTTATTTTCAAAACTCCAAGGAAATTGATCCGACTTTTGACGATCGATCTCGCCAAGCATTAGGTTTGGGAAGTTATGAATTTTGAGCCGTAGGGGCGGGTTCACCAATAATCTTATGGGATAGAGACAATTTAAATAAACCCGCCCCCACCCAACGATAAAACTCTTAAAAGGATATACTTATGCAATACAAACTAAACCGACTGCCAAAATTTTTCATTTTATTCTTCCTAACACTTTCCTTGTTACTAACAACCTCAACCAGGCCCGTTTACTCGCACTGGTCAGACTTATCCGTAGCAGAAATAGTAGTCAACGATTTGCAAACCGAAGTAACATTAACTTTCCCAACAGGCTTAACAAACTTCGCCGACGACAATCGAGACAGCCAGCTACAACCTGCTGAAGTTCGCAGCCACCAAACACAACTAGAAAAGTTTTTCAGCCAACAAATTCGCATCACCAACAGCAGCAACATTCAAGGCTCCGTAGCAGTAAACCCGCTAGAAATAGCAGCTAAAAGCACCAGTGTTATCCAGCAGCCCAATACCCACAGCACCTTAATTTTACACTACACCTGGCCCGCACCTTCTCAAGATAAAACTCCCGCTTTACCTGATGCAATTTCCATCTCCAAACCTAATTTTCGGATTAATTACAATCTGTTTTTGCCCGGAGTTCCGACAGCTAGCTGTCAAGCTACGATTGTGCAAGCCGGTGCTGTAAAAAGCTTTGTGTTTACGCCGCAAAACCGCGACTTTTTGTTAGCAGGAAAGGAATCTATCTGGGATTCAGGTTGGAGTTTGCTGCTAGCAGTAGCGGGAGCATTTGCTTGGGGATGCGTGCACGCGATGTCGCCCGGACACGGAAAAACCATAGTCGGCGCTTATTTAGTGGGTTCGCGGGCTACTCCTATACACGCTTTATTTCTAGCAGCAACAACTACAATAACTCACACTGCGGGCGTGTTTGCGGTGGGCGGAATTAGTTTGTTTGCTTCTAACTTAATTGATCCAGAAAAATTAGATCCTTGGCTGAGTTTAATCTCTGGTTTATTAGTAGCCTTCATCGGGCTAAATTTACTATTAAAAAAACTCAAGACTAGGTTATACCATTTATCTAAAATCGTGCAACACTCTTCGACCCCCCCTAGCCCCCCCTTGCAAAGGGGGGGAACAAGAATACTGTTGCATTCTTTTTTAAAATTGGTATTAGTTGTGAAAACTGAATTCATCAAAAAAATTAAGAATAAATTTTTTAATAAAAACTGGTTTTTAAGGACGGAACTCCTTAATATAAACCGTGAGGAACCAGTAAACCTTTTAAATAGAGGAAGTTGGGAGAGAGAATTTACACCTGTAAAACCAGCTATATCTCACGACTACCACCATCACGGAGACGGCCGTATTCACTCGCATTTGCCCCCCGGTGCGGACGGTTCTGCTATTACTTGGAAAAGCTTATTGGCCTTGGGAATTTCCGGCGGTTTGTTGCCTTGTCCTTCGGCTTTGGTGATGCTGTTGAGCGCGTCGGCTTTGGGCAATGTTGGTTTGGGAATGATGTTAGTGGTAGCGTTTAGTTTGGGATTGGCTTTAGTGCTGAGTGCGATCGGGTTAATCTTAGTTTATGCAAAACGAAATTTTGATAAACTGCCAAAACAGATAACAGCAGTTAAATTTCTGCCGACGCTTAGTGCGATGTTTGTAATGTTTTTGGGGTTGGGAATTACCGGACAGGCGATGTGGAAAATATTGGCTGCCAATCAGTGGGTAATTGGCAATGGATAAGCATAAAATTATGACTCTCGCTCCTAACTACAAACTTACGAATAAGTCGGATTTTAGATACCCGATTTCTGCAAGAAGCCGGGTATCTGGGTATTCTGTTTTTTAGCCGTTGCTCACTTCTCAGGCCGCACTATGTTTATTAATAATTTCGGCTAAATCCGGTACTCCCTTTTCTACATAAGTCTTAGCTGAGGGGCGGAGTTTGCCATAGGCGCCTTTAACCATCGATCTTGTGCTTTTCTCGACCCTTTTGTCACTTATCTGGAGCAATTCGTCTGCTACTTCACCTTTTCTTTGGGCTAGATATTCTACTGGGTTGCCATTGTTTACGGCTTCAGTCCACATCGGATCGAGTGCGATCGAGATTTCTGGCAGAAGTTGATCGACGACTTGGGCGCAATAGTCAGCCCGTATCCCCTTGACAGTAGAGTAGGCAGCTTTAAGAGCCATGCCACCCAATCCTGACGCTGCAGCAACTTGTTTGTCTATCAACTTCACACAGTCATTCACAAAAGTTTCTCTGTTGTTTTCATTCAATAGAATATCGCTAAGTCCCATTTTTACTCTCCTTGATTTAATAGTCAATGTGCTTATTAGCTTTGAGCTCAATCTGAAATCATATATCTATTTTGAGCCTTTATTCAAGGTTTCCCAAGTTTTTTAAGGTTTGAATGTCTTTATAAGACAGCCTGATGTTGAGATTTGTTGAGTATTTTATGGGAATTAATGTTCGATCTACTACTAATTATTGGTCTACGGTTTGTAGTAAGGGCTTTAGTCCTTATTAGGTGATATTAATGAGGACTAAAGCCCTGACTACAAACTGATGATTTGTGAACAGCCACATAGAAAAGAGGACAGCTCGAAAAAAATATTAGAAAGGCTCTGCCTAAGTTTGAGCGCCCTTGCACGTATGATCTGGCACCTATCATTAGGATTGGACATTGGGCTTGATGCCCGCAGGTACTGCAACGACAGGAAGTTTCTGGGTTTGAGCCGGGCGATCGCTCGATCGCAATACCAAATTTTTCGGTAATTTCGCGGAAGTGCTTAGTCCGGGAAATATGTGAAGCGATAAGGTTAAGCCGGCCGCCAATAATACTTTTTCTAACATGGCATTGTCTCCCATACATATGCCCTAGGGCATAATTCCTCTTACACCTCCAACATATAAACATCCTCAGTCGCTTGGTGCGATCGCACGGGCATAGTTTAAGTGACATCTATCACCACTGAGAAGGGGGTGATGGGGATAGGGGGTGATGGGCCCTAGGGAAGTGGGGGAGAGTGGGAAATCTTTCCTCGCACTTCTACCGTCAATATCCGTTGAAGGTGTTAAATTCCTTACACTGGTTCGTTGGCAAACTTCCCCCCAAATCGAGAATTGTCCTTGAGAAAGAAGCCGTTGAGTCTCTCTCAAAGGTAGAATTAGCGCGTAGAAGTTATTTGACACAGCGGAGGTACCGACAATATGCTTGCATACATTCTGGCGTTGGCGGTCGGTCTAGGCAGCTTCAGTATTTACATGGCGGCCTTCTTTTTTCCAGAAGTTCACCGCAAAAGTGATTTTACGTGGAGCGGGGTAGGGCTTTTTTATGCGTTAATTTTATGGGCTTGTGCGGGACGAATTACTGGTGCTCTCCTGCTTGGTCAAATGGCGGGCGTGGCGATGTTGGGCTGGTTTGCCTGGGAAACTCTCACTTTGCGCCGGCAGGTGACGCCGATTGCTGAGCAAACGCCGATTCCTCAGTCGGCGAATTTGGCTGCAGCAGGCGTGCCGTTTACTGGCTTGTTTGCCAAGAAACAAGAGCCCGCAGCGAAAAAACCTAAGTTTGTTCGATCGCCCAAACCGAAAACTGATGTGGTTCCAGCACCCACTGTGGATAAGGGCGAGGTAAAGCTAGAGGAAAAACCGGCGATTTCCCCCATAGCTGAAAGTATTGCTGAAAGTTCGATCGACGAGCTAACGGCCGAAAGTGCGATCGCCCCTGACTTGAAAATTCCCGACTCAAAACCACCTGCAATTGCCGAAATACCAGTGTTTTCAGTCGAAACTCCTGCTGCTGAGACTTCACCAACCCCAGCAGAATTAGCCAGCAGCTTCACTCCTCTACCTCTACCTCTAGAAATTTCAGAAATTGCCGTTGCGCCAAGTGTGGAGCCAGTAGAGGCTCAGCCAGAGCCTCAACAGCAGCCAGAAGTCGATGATTTTGACGAGGAAACAGAATGGAGGACAGCCGTTAAAGAGTCGCAGGCGGCAGCGGCAGCGGCGGCGGCCCCAACTCCAACTCCTCCTAAACCAGCTAAAAAATCCGGCGGTTTCGGTAGTCTGTTTGACAATATCAAAAATAGTCTCGGCGGTATGTTGGGACGGGGTACGGGTAAAAACAAATCTGATGCAACTCCCCAGACGCCAAAACCCTCAGTGACTCCAGAATCGATCGCACCGGAATCTAAAATAACGGCAACTCGTGCACCGGGTATTGACCAAATTCTGGAATCCGAATTAGCCCAGGCGGCTGCGGAAGTGGCAGCCGAAAGCAGCAACACTGCTGTGGAAACAAGCCAAGGAGTGCCTTTTCCCACCAATGTTGAAGCAATGGCCGCGTTGATGGCCACAGAAACCGCGAGTTCTGACAAAATAGGGGACGGGACGATCGAAGAGCGATCGTCCGCTGACACCCAGACACCTCTGGCTGCGGTTGGTGAACCGGAAGCAGAAGCCCCTGCTGTATCTCTGGAAACCCAGACACCGCTGGCTGCGGTTGGTGAACCGGAAGCAGCAGCAGGCGTAACGGAAGCAGAAGCCCCTGCTGTATCTATAGAAATGACTGTGGTGGAAATGGCAGCGCCTGTAGAGATAGAAATACCGGGAGAACCTGGGTTGAGCGTGCAGGTGGAAACGGTTTCAGTATCAGTGATCTCGATCGAATCTACAGGTGAAGAACTCTCTTCTGAGGCAGAACAAACTGAATTGAGTCCCCCGAATCCCCCCGATCAGAATCTAGTCGAAACTGCTAAACCGGCCACTGAATCCAAGTCTGAGAATGTATCCGGCGAAGATAAGCCATCATCTTGAGCCAAAAAGCAAAAGGTAGAAACCAGAATTTTTTTTGATTCTGCCTTCTGCCTTCTGCCTTATTACTTTTTACTTTTTACTTTTTACTTTTTACTTCTTCCTTCTTCCTTCTTCCTTCTTCCTGACATCCGTTACATCCGTTATATCCGTTACATCCGTTACATCCGTTACAGAATCCGTTGCCGAACTTCCTTCTTCCTTCTCTTTTAATATTATGAAAGCAATTATGGTCGTGGGAACAACATCTCACGCAGGGAAATCTTTACTCGTGGCAGCTTTGTGTCGAATCTTTTCTCGGCGAGGCTGGCGGGTAACTCCGTTTAAAGGTCAGAATATGGCGCTGAATTCCTATGTCACAGCGGCCGGCGGAGAGATTGGTTACGCTCAAGCAGTGCAAGCTTGGGCTGCGGGCGTCGCACCTTGGGTAGAGATGAATCCGATTTTGCTCAAGCCACAAGGAGACATGACTTCTCAATTGATTGTCAAGGGCAGGGCGATCGCCAATGTGCGAGCATCTCAATATTACGAGCAGTATTTCGATATCGGCTGGCAAGCTATTCGGGACTCTTTAGAATTTCTCAAGCAAGAATTTGACATGATTGTGTGTGAGGGAGCCGGTAGCCCAGCAGAGATTAATCTCAAACACCGCGATTTAACAAATATGCGGGTAGCTAAATATTTAAAGGCTCGGACTTTGCTAGTAGTTGATATCGATCGCGGCGGTGCTTTTGCTCACATCATCGGTACTTTGGAATTGCTCGATCCCGACGAACGAGCTTTAATTAAAGGATTCATTATTAATAAGTTCCGAGGGCAAAAATCGATCTTAGATCCGGGCCTGACTTGGCTAGAAGAAAGGACGGGAATCCCGGTAGTTGGGGTGATTCCTTGGATAGACGAAGTGTTTCCCTCAGAAGATTCTCTCGATTTGCTCGATCGGCGTTCTCCCAATTCTCAAACCGACATAAATATTTCGGTCATCCGCCTGCCCCGAATTTCCAATTTTACCGACTTTGACCCCCTGGAGTCGGAAACTACCGTCACAGTCAAATATGTCAGCCCAAAAGACCATTTAGGCCATCCAGACGCCGTGATTTTACCAGGCTCTAAAACTACAATTTCCGATTTACAGGTGCTGCGCCAAACAGGTATGGCAAAAGCTATTCAAAATTATTTAGTAGCTGGCGGTACAGTCATGGGAGTTTGCGGCGGCTTTCAGATGCTGGGACAAAGTATCACCGATAAAGAAGGCATTGAGGGAGAAAAGGGAGAATTTCCAGGATTAGGATTGCTGCCTTTGAAAACTGCGATGGCACCGAACAAAATTGCCCGCCAACGAATCGTAACATCTAACTATCCTCAACCGGGTTTGCCAGTTTCCGGTTACGAAATTCATCAAGGAAAAACGCAAATCCTAGAGTCAGATTTGACTCAACCGCTATTTGACGATGCTAGTTTAGGCATTGTCAATACTTCTCAATCAATTTGGGGTACATACCTGCACGGCATCTTTGACAACGGAGCTTGGCGGCGAGCTTGGTTAAATCACTTGCGGCAGCAGCGGGGACTCCGCGCATTGCCTACAGGTATTCCTAATTACCGAGAACACCGCGAAACTCTGTTAGACTCTCTAGCAGATACAGTGGAAAAGCATTTAGATATAAAGCATATTTTAGGTTAATTAGTTAACTGTTG
>NZ_JAUBTV010000080.1:8128-35338 GCF_036705145.1 Microcoleus sp. B5-D4
ACAGTTGACAGTTGACAGTTGACAGTTGACAGTTGACAGTTGACAGTTGACAGTTGACAGTTGACAGTTGACAGTTGACAGTTGTTTGTTAGAGTGGAGGTTCAAATTCAATGACAAAAGTTTGTTTTTTACCAGATAACGTGACAGTTGAAGCTGAACCAGGAGAGCTTTTGCTAGATGTAGCTAAACGTGCAGGGGTTTCTATTCCTACCGGCTGTCTCATGGGTTCTTGTCACGCTTGCGAAGTAGAAATTGATGGCGGAGATACGATTTGTGCTTGTATTTCCGGCATCCCTTACGGAAAAAAGCAAGTGACAATTAATCTGTATGTTGACCCGACTTGGTAATTTGTTAGTTGACGGTTGACGGTTGACGGTTGACGGTTGACTGACAACTGACAACTGACAACTGACAACTGACTAATTTTTTTGCCATTCTTTCTGTTTTTTTCGAGCCGATTGCAGCCATTTTTGAGCTTCTGGATAAACAGTTGTTCCCGGTTTTACAGATTCTAATTGATTGATAATTTCTTGCAAGTGGCCGAGGGCGTAAGCGGGATTTTGACGGGGAGAATTTACATTATTTTGCAAGGAAGCAAACAAGCTCTTAGCCTGGTTCAAAGCTTCCACTGACTCTCTCTCTGCTGTCAGTCGAATCTTTGTAGTGCCTAAATTATTTTGATATTCAGCTAATTTTGTTTGAGCGTCAAGATAGCCCGGATTATCAAATGTAATTTGGCTGAGTCTCTCAATGGCAGCTTGCCATAAATCTGCGATTTTTTGCCAAGTTTCTGCTGAATGAGGCGGTTTCTGGGATGCTACAGCGGCAGTTAATGCAAATTCTTTTGCTGCTTCGATTAAGTTGTCCGCACGCACCGATCCGGTGGCTACACCGCCCATTGCTTTAAAATCTCTCTCTGCAGCTTGGAGTTTCTGCTGAGCCGTTTCTCCCGCGAGGGTTTCGGCGGGAATTTGATTGAGTTGGTCGATCGCACTTTGCCAATTTACCGTCGCTTTTTGTCTATCCGCAGCCGTTTTTGCTTGCTGATACTGCTGTTTCGCCGCGTTGAGAGTTTGTTCGACTTGATTTAACTGAGTAAAAGCATTTTTTTGCTGGAAAATCTGAGCCTCCATCCGCCCGACCTTTTTGCGGGCGGCTTCAAATTCATCGACTGTAAACCGCCAACGGCAGCGGAAAAATTTGCAGTAAGTTTGTGGATAGTAGCCGAGGAACCACACCGGTAAGGCGTCGAGGTGTTTTTGAGCCTCTTTTGCTTTAATTTCGCCCAAGTCAAAATCAGCGACAGCAGTGGCTTTATTCACCAGTTGATCGGATTGTTCCACAAGGGCGATCGCCTGCCGGTAATTGTGATCCATACTCCTAAAACTCGGCAGCAATAATATCGGCATTGTTTTCGCCACGGGCAAGCGAATCAGGGGAAAAGGTAGGTTAATCAGCCAAATTATCCCCGCTGCACTTCCCAACAAACTCCCAGCAAAGATGATTTTACTGAACAATCCGGGCGGGCGGTTGGCTTTGACGGCTGCTGTGAGAGCTTTTTCGCTGAAGTTGGGAAATTCGTCTTTGAAGGTATCGCGGATTTCTTCTTTTGAGGCGAAAGTGCCATTTTGCGATCGTAACTTCTCCAACCGCTTGAGTACCATCCGTCGGTAGACATCACCGCCTAGACTATCAGCCGCCGCGCACTTGTCAACTTCTGCCCGCAAAATTTCAAAAGCTCGATCGGTAAGACGCGCCATAAAACTCACCTATTCCCTTTTAATTATTTTACAGGTTTCAGTCAAAATAATTGTTAAAATATATAAAGTTTATATCAAATAATCCGAATTAAGTTCATGCCCACTGCTTTAATCACCGGTGCTTCTGGCGGAATTGGTGCAGCCTTTGCCGCCGAATTAGCCAAACGCCAGCACAATCTAATCTTGGTAGCTCGTTCCGAAGACAAATTGCAACAGCTAGCTGCTCAACTGCAACAGGAATTCAATATTTTGGTCGAAATTATCGTTCAAGATTTGACCGCACCAGGAGCCACAAATGCTGTATTTGACGCGGTTGTTAAAAAAGGTTGGACGGTTGATTTGTTGGTGAACAATGCGGGTTTTGGCGATTACGGTGCTTTTGCCGATCGCCCGCTTGGCAAACAACTAACAATGGTGCAACTAAATATTGTAGCATTAGTTGAACTCTCGCACTTATTTTTGCAGGGAATGCGGCAGCGAAAATCAGGAAGTATTATCAATGTTGCCTCGATCGCAGCTTTTCAACCGATGCCGTACTTGTCGATGTATGCAGCGACTAAAGCTTTTGTTTTAAGTTTCAGCGAGGCGCTTTGGGCGGAAAACAAAGATTTAGGAATTGGCGTTTTGTGCCTTTGTCCAGGGCCGACAGAATCGGACTTTTTTGCAGTAGCTGAATTTCCAAAAGCTCTAGCATCCAGCAGCGGACAAAAACTCGTTCCTGCTGCGGAAGTAGTGCGAGATGCTTTGAAAGCTTTAGACAAAAATGAGTCTAATGTTGTCACAGGAGGAATTCCCAATCAAATCATCGTAAATATGCCTCGATTGATGCCGCGAGAACTTTTGGTGAAGTTGGTAGAAAAGGTGTTTCGGCGTTAATTTTTTGCAGGAAAGGCCGCCCGGACATGATATTACGGGCTAATAGCGAAAGTCGGTTGAAATTGAGATATTGCACCATTCTCAAGAACCTGTTTGAGAACAGGCAAGATGCCTGTGCCACTAAAAAAATTAGGTATTGTGGGGAGTAGGGGTTGGGCGTCCCGCCGGCCTTTGGAAACTTATTGGCAGTGGTGCAAAATATGAGTTATACCAATTCCCAGAATTACAAATATCGAGTTAACTGGACTCGATAGCGTTCCTTCTTGGTAACAGCAACTTCCCCAATTTCCAATCTTCCCTTGCCCGTAACAGCAATTAAATCTCCCGACTTGACATTATAACTAGCTTGAGTAACGTCTTTCCAGTTAACTCGCACGTCACCGCTGCCAATTAAATCGGCCATTTTGCTGCGAGACATTGCGAATCCAGCCGAGGCGACAGCATCCAATCTCATGGATGCTTCAACCGTTGTCATTTCTTTCTTTTTGGGTTCTCTAATTTTGAGTTCGCTCAACTCAATGCGGCGCGTTTGTACAGGAACCGATCGCACTTGTTGCAAACTCATCTCCAAATACTCTACCATCTCAGGCATGACAATGGCTTGCGCGCCGCGTTCTCCCAAAACAATCACATCGCCGGTTTTCTCCCGGACAATTCCCGTACCCAACATCGCCCCCAAAAAGTCGCGGTGAGAAGCTGTATCGAACAAGAAATTGCCAGCGATTTCTACCGCAGCAACGTTAACGCTAGCAGAGTCGATCGGGATATCCGATCGCGCGATCGCAATTCTTTGTCTTTCAGCTTGCGGGTAGCCGCCCCAAGCCACTAATTCCACGTCAGTTAAGCGCTTAAATACCGTCAGAGTGTCCGCCAATTCTGGAGGCGACAGAAAATCAGTCAGAGTAACTTCCCAAGTTTTAATTGCTTGTTCCGCTTGGTCGATCGCCCGCGCGACACATTCGCGGTTTTCGATGCCTTTTAACAGTTCTTCTCTTTGTAACATCAGTCAATTTTAGATTCTAATTTGAAATTGCCAAAGCTTGCTGTAACTAAAAAGTCTACTTTTTTAACAGTCGCACTACTTTAATTATAGTCTAAAATCATCAAATAACGATCGTATGATTTTAGTTGCTGGTAAAGCTGATATGATGAGCACGATTATTGTACCAAATCTATGAAGTCTTCGAGTTTAAGTTTTTGCAAGAGCTCGATAGAGTATGGCAGCAAAATTGTCCACCCAACTACTTATTCTTCTTCACCCGCAAATACAGTTCTTCCATCGCCTCAATAAACGAACCATCCTTGTGCCAAAACTGTGGAAAATCTCCCTGTTTCTTCACCACGATCGCACTTACCCCACTTGGCGCTGCCACCTCAATCGTCTGCGGCAATCGCTTCGCACCATGCCAAAACTCTTTCAGGCTGACCGTTTGCGCCTCACTGGCGATCGCCTGCGTGTAATAGGAATCCACCGCCACAGGGGTCGCTGCATCAGCCGTTAACTCGGCAGAAAGCGCCAAGCCCAAAGGCGTTTTTGCCAATTCGCGGTGCAGCACTTCCTTAGAAAGCCCCCGTAATTCAAACAGCAAAAATGGATCTTTGTCCAATTCGGCCGCCACCAAATAATAAACTCCGGCAATATGTTTGCAGGGATTGCTATAGTCTGGGCAAGAGCAAGTGGTTTTAAAGTCCTCGCGGCTGCTGGGTAAAAGGTGCAATCCGAGGGGTGCAAAAGCCTTTTCAATATTGTCGGGCATTTCGTTTAGCAGCAGCCGAGAAAGGAAGCTGGCTTTCGATGCCATTTGGGCGATCGCCATTTGCCACTTTTCCTGACTAATTGGCTCAAACTCAATTTGAGTTGTGTACAGAGGCTCCTTATAAACCCCAAAATAAGGATTAACCGAGCCTCTCACCTGTGCCATCACTAACCCATCATTCATGCCAAAGCTTTTTACCTTGCCGTTTCGTGCATAGGCACGTCCCCGCCCGAGTCGCCCAGAATCAGTAAATCTTTCTAACGCATCGATAAATTTATTGCCCCACCAAGTCCGAGTAAATTGTGACATAAGCTGTTCTGCATTTAAATTGTATATTTCGATGACAATCAAAAATCCTCTCCCTCTCTCCCCCTCTCCCCCTCTCCCTCTCTTATGTTGTTTCTCCTAATCTAAAACTGCATTTTTATTGAGCCTAATTAATTTCTTAAATGCCTCATTATCCAACTCAGTCAACCACGACTCATCAGCACCAATAATTGACCCTGCCAATTTCTTTTTGTCCTCAATCATTTGGTCAATCTTTTCTTCCAAAGTGCCAATCGCCACAAACTTATGCACAAACACATTTTTTTGCTGTCCGATCCGAAACGCCCGATCCGTCGCCTGATCTTCCACCGCCGGATTCCACCAGCGATCGAAATGGAACACGTGATTGGCTTTTGTCAGCGTAATTCCCACGCCGCCCGCCTTCAGTGACAAAATAAATACCGAAGGTTCAGACTCTGGATCTTGAAACTCTGAAATCATCCGTTCCCGTTTTTCGCGACTGGTTCCCCCGTGGATGTAGTAAGTGTTGTAATGTAGCGTTTGTTTAATATATTTTTCCAACGCGCTTCCCAGTTCTGTAAACTGCGTAAATACCAATAAACTTTCGCCTTCTGCTTTGACTTCCTCAATCATCTCGATCAGCCGTTCCAGTTTGTGCGATCGCTCTGGTGTAAACTCACTTTCATCTTGCAAAAACTGGCGCGGATGGTTACAAATTTGCTTCAGCTTCAGCAGTGTCGCCAAAATCATCCCCTTGCGCTTCATCCCTTCCGCCGCGTCAATTTCTTGTTCTACCTCTTTGACGATCGCTTCATAAAGCGAAGCTTGCTCGCGGGTGAGATTGCAGTAGAGCTTTTGCTCCACTTTGTCGGGGAGATCCTGAATAATCGACTTATCGGTTTTCAGACGGCGCAGGATAAAAGGTTCTACTAATTTTTTGAGCGCTGCAGATTGCGTGCGACTCCCATGTTTTTGAATCGGTAATTCAAACAACTTCCGAAACTGCGCCTCTTTACCCAAATATCCGGGATTGAGGAAATTAAAAATTGACCATAAATCCAGCAATCGATTTTCCACCGGTGTTCCCGTCAATGCTAGTCGATGGGTAGCGGGTAACTTTAAAATCGCCTTGGTTTGCGCCGCTTTGGGATTTTTAATATTCTGGGCTTCATCAATTACCACGCGATGCCACGCTACGCTGCTCAACAGCTTCTCATCTTTTCGCACCAAGGTAAAGGAAGTAATCAACATATCGCAACCTTGGACGGCGGCTTTAAATGCTTTGGCATCTTGCAAACGTTGAGGGCCGTGGTGAATCAGCGATCGCAATTCTGGAGCAAATTTTTCCATTTCCTTTTGCCAGTTACCAACTACGGATGTGGGCGCAATTAGCAGCGTGGGTAGAACCGAAGGTGCGATCGCTTTTTCTGTCTCTTTTTCTGTCTCTTTTGTAATAGATAAAACTTCCCGCTCTTGCAATAATCGAGCAATTACCTGCGCCGATTTACCCAAACCCATATCATCGGCAAGACAGCCATTTAATCCCAAACTTTCCAAATAACTCAACCAAGAAACGCCGCGCTTTTGGTAATCCCGTAACTTGCCATGAAACTTTGCCGGATCTGCAATTAACTCTAACCGACTCTTATCGTTCAGCTTCTCCAACATATCCGATAAAGCCCGATCGCGCTCCACCTCTAACTCTTCACTAGCTTCTCCTTCTGCCGTCAACTTCATAAAGTCAATCAAGCTGACATCGGGATTCTCTTCGCGATGTTTTTGCCAAAAACTCAGCATCTCCTGCATTTTATCTTTGTCCAGTTCCATCCATTGTCCTCGGAACTGCACCAGCGGTGTTTTGCTATTTACTAACGCCTGCCATTCTTGTTCGCTAACCCGTTCACCCCCGATCGCCAATTCATATTGATATTCCACCAAGGAATCCGCCGAAAACAATCCTTTGCCCTTGATTGCAGCGCTTTTGCTGCCCTTCCCTTTGACTTGCAGGCGAATCTTTGCCCGCTGTCGTCCCTTCGGCGTCCACCAAGCGGGGACAATCACTTTATATCCGGCATCTTCTAATACCCAAGCGGACTCGCTGAGAAAGGTGAAAGCATCATCTAAGCTGAGGGTAATGTTAGCAGGTTGGTCGGTTTCTAGCCCTTGCCAAAGTTGGGGATAAATGCGGGCAGCGTAGCCGAGATTTGTCAGCAAATGTTGCTCAAAGTTGTCTCCGAATTGTGTTTGCAACTGTTTTTGTTGAGTCGATCGCGATCGCCAATAATCCTGCAACGGCAGCCGCAGAGATGGGTCTTTTTTCGCAGCCACCTGAAACTCTAAAACCCAAGGCTGTTCGGGGTTTTCGGGGGATTGTAGTTGAAAGCAGAGGGAGAATGAGTCAGCAGATTGATTGCGCGTAATGCGATCGCGCCAGGTTTGCCATTGCCGGTATTGTTCAAGGCTTACTCGCGCGATTTTTCGTGTTTGGTTGAGGCAGATTTGGAGTAAAGAATCCGCAATCTTATTTTCAAACGATGCTGGGATAGGGGTTTGAGTGACAATTTCCGCGATCGCACACTCGGAAAAATGCCGCAGCAACCGTTCGCGATCGTAGAACTTTGGTGTATCTTGTAGCTGGATCTTCCGAAAACCGGACACACAAACTAAAGGCATCCATTCAACATAGCGTTGTAAATCAGTTTCGTACTGTGTTGAAACAATTTCCCATCCCGGATAAATCTCAAAGCTGGGTTCAATTTTGGCAGGTGTTTTTGGAGTTTTTGCAGTTGTTTTGGTTTTTGTCTCGCCCGCTTTCTTACGCCCGCGCGTGGCTTTCTCAGCGGGTTCGGATGTTTCGATAGGTGCGATCGCGATCGGAGCAGTTTCTCGATAGCGCAACGCCGGAATATAATGATCTTTCAGAACAATTTGCTTAAAACTTTGGGTGTAGTGATACCAAAATAGCAAGTCTGAACCAAACTGAACTTCTGCTAAATCGTAGAGGGCAAAAAAATGCAGATCGTTCAATACTTTAGTCAAAGTGTGGGTGGCGATGGACACACAATCAACTTCCCAATACTCCAACTCAAATGTTTCGGGTAACTCTGTCTCTAAATATCGCGCAAGTTCTAAAGAGGGCAAAGGCTGGTTGTCGGCAGTGGGAAGTAAAAAATACCGAGGGACGATCGCGTATTCTCGCCCCATCGCACTTGTATTGCTGACTGCTGACAGTTGAATCCCGGCTTCTTTCGTTAGAAACTCTCTTAACTGTGCCGTCTCCAATTGTCGGGGATGAACCTTAGCAGGCTGTTTTTTCTTTTCAGTGGTTTCAACCCAAAGACAAAAAGTTCCACCTTGAACAAAACTCTCTTCTGTTTGAGGAATCCAAGTCCCGTGGAGGATTTTCATAGGTTATACCAAACGCAACCTTTGGCAGCCTATCATATCATGAATGAGTGGGAAAAGATAAGACGGCGGTTGAAACCGCTGCTATACAAACGATGTCCGCATCCGCAGACTAAAGAGAATAACGTAATTTTACCGCGCTATATTTAACCCGCGTCGGCGGGTTTTGCTTGTGTAGACGCGGTTTCAACCGCCGAGTCCTCTTTAACCACCCTCTGCGGGTTTGGACTTGATAGATGCAGTTTCAACCGCCGAGTCTTATTAGACCTCTTGCAAAAAATCCTTTTCATCAATTGATAGGACGGGCAATATGCCCATCCCACAAGAAAAAATAAATTTTGTGGGATGGGCATCTTGCCCGTCCTAATTATTTTTGCAAGAGGTCTATTACAAATTTAGAAAATATCAGTTAAATCCAACACAAAACCGGGTAGTACATCTTCACCGGACAGAGTTGCAGGCGAGTCTAAAATTTCCACATCTGAACCTTGACGGGAGATTTCTACTTTTCTATTTTTGCGATCGAGCAACCATCCCAACCTCGCTCCATTTTTCACATATACTTTCATTTTAGCCCGCAATTTTTCTAGCGAGTCAGTAGTCGAACGCAATTCCACCACAAAATCGGGACAAATCGGCGCAAATTTCTTTTTTTCTTCAGCAGTTAAAGCATCCCACCTGTCGCGCCGAATCCAAGCAGCATCGGGAGAAATATCTGTACCGTCGGGCAGCTTAAATCCAGTTGAAGAATCAAAAGCAATTCCCAAATGCTTATTTTGTCTGCTCCAAGATTGAAGTTGATAGGATAAGTCAATGTTGAAATTACCAGTTTCGCTACCCGTAGGTGGCATAATAATCAATCCTCCACTAGCAGTCCGTTCAAATCTTAAATCCCGGTTGTCAATACACAACTGAAAAAACTGCTCGTCAGTTAATTCCAGCGTTAATTCTAGGGGAGAATCTAGGGGGATAGTTTGTGATTCCATAACTGCCTCCAAATATTACACGAGTTGAATGTCAACAGTCAACAGTCAACAGTCAACAGTCAACTGTTAACAAACAAATAACTAAGTCTCTGTATAACCTTGGATATTTTCCGGTTTAAACTGCTGCAAAATCTTCGCAGCTTTCCCAGTCAAATCATCAGTACCCTTAACCGCAATCAAAAATTTACCGGCATTCAAACGGTTGCGGTAGGGCAAAGCATCGCCACTACCAAAAGCCATACCGCCGGCGCCTCCAACAAACACACTGCCCATCGCAGCGGCGATCGCACCGAGTACGCCGCCGATCGCGTGATCGCCAATTTCCCCCGCCCAGGCAAAAGTCTTCAACTGAGTAATCAAGCTGAAAGTAACCCCAGCAATAAAGCCAAAGGGAATCAGCCAAATAGCCATGAGTTTAGCTTGTTTCTTCGCTTGCTGGTTCGGGTCGATCAAGCCAAATTCATCAGCAGTTTTGTAGCCGCGGCCCAAAATACTCACTTGCTTCATGGGCAAGCCTTCTTTTTCGAGAGCACAGTAGGCAGCTTCGGCTTGAATTCGATCGGGCAGTACAGCGATAAGATAATTCATAAAAAATACTCGGTAAGTGGGAAACGAGCGTGGCTTTAGCCCGCTAGTGGAAAACGACCAGGCGATTTCAATCGCCTTAATTCCCCTTACGGGGCACAGAGGGAATTTAATACAACCTCTCCGATTTTTTGAGGTATGGTTGCCTCAACTCCCTTGCGGGGTAAAGTTAGCCTCGCCAATGTTATAAAGGCTTGTTAGGCTGGCAGCACTGTTTCAGTGACTTTAAAACTGTTTAACCACCAGCGACAGAGCGGGGGACTAGCTTCGCATCCCAGGGTGTCATGACCTAAATAACGTAGTCAGTTAAGACTGAGGCTGGTCAGTACAGCTTGCTTTGATTGCTCTTACAAGCTCAGTGGCTTTAGCCCTGAGTTACTGACTAGAAAACAATTCCTGATAGTTAGGCTTGAATAGCCAAAGTCTATTGTAGACCGAAAAGACATACTAGCTAAGCAGTTGGAGGATTTTAACAGGGTCGTAAAGTCCGATCGCCCGCAAAGCTAAAATATTTCATGCAAAAAACGGCCGACCTTGACCGAATACAGATACAATTCAAACTGCACAAAGGCAAGCTTGAGCTGAGCTGTTAGATACTGCTCTAAGTGTAAGTCTCAACTTTGAGCTCGCCAACGCTCGGTCTATTTTTACTATTGCACTCAATTGCTTGCTATGCCTAAAGTTCTAGTATCCGATCCGATCGACCAAGCCGGAATTGACATCCTCTCCCAAGTCGCGCAAGTTGACGTAAACACAGGACTCTCAGCCGAACAACTGGTAAAAATTATTCCAGATTACGACGCTTTAATGATCCGTTCTGGCACCCAAGTTACCAAAGAAATCATAGAAGCCGGGAATTCACTTAAAATTATCGGCAGAGCCGGCGTCGGCGTAGATAATGTCGATGTACCCGCCGCTACCCGCAAAGGAATTGTAGTCGTCAATTCCCCCGAAGGCAACACGATCGCCGCCGCCGAACACGCCCTCGCCATGATGCTCTCGATGTCCCGCCACATCCCGGAAGCTAACGAATCCGTCAAAGGGGGTAAATGGGAACGCAACCGCTTTCTGGGCGTAGAAGTTTACAAAAAAACCCTCGGCATCGTCGGTTTGGGCAAAATCGGCTCCCACCTCGCCGCCGCAGCCAAAGCAATGGGCATGAAACTGCTGGCCTACGATCCCTTCATTTCGACCGAAAGAGCCGATCAGTTGGGCTGCCGCTTGGTAGAACTCGAACTGCTGATGCGCGAATCGGACTACATCACCCTGCACATCCCCAAAACGCCGGAAACCCTGCACTTAATTAACGCTGAAGTGCTGTCGAAAATGAAGCCCACGGCCCGCATCATAAACTGCGCCAGAGGCGGCATCATCGACGAAGCAGCCCTCGCAGAAGCGATAAAAGAAGGCAAGATTGCCGGCGCCGCGATCGACGTTTACGAACACGAACCCCTCGAAGCCGATTCCCCGTTGCGGAGTGTCGGCCAGAACATCGTGCTGACACCCCACTTGGGAGCATCCACAGCGGAAGCTCAGGTGAATGTGGCGATCGACGTGGCTGAACAAATTCGCGATGTACTGTTGGGATTGCCCGCGCGATCGGCTGTTAACATACCAGGAATTTACCCAGACTCGATCGAAAAACTCAAACCCTACTTGCAACTCGCCGAAACCCTAGGCAACCTCGTCAGCCAGCTAGCCGGAGGCCGAGTCGATTACCTCAACGTTCAACTGCAAGGCGAATTGGCCAGCAACCAAAGCCAGCCCGTAGTCGTTGCCGCCCTCAAAGGCCTGCTCTCCCAAGCCCTGCGAGAGCGTGTTAACTACGTCAACGCCAGCATCGAAGCCAAAGAACGCGGAATTCGCGTCGTCGAAACCAGAGACGCCTCAATTCGCGACTACACCGGCTCCCTGCACCTCTCGGCCAAGGGAACCCTCGGCGAACACACCGTGACAGGTGCAGTGCTCGGCGAAAGCGAAATTCGGATTACCAGTGTTGACGATTTCCCGGTCAACGTTTCCCCCACTCACCATATGCTGTTTACCCTGCACCGCGATATGCCGGGGATTATTGGCAAAATTGGTTCCCAATTGGGCAGTTTTAATGTCAATATTGCCAGTATGCAGGTAGGCCGTAAAATCGTGCGAGGCGATGCGGTGATGGTTTTGAGCCTCGATGACCCTCTACCAGAAGGGATACTGGCTGAGATCCTAAAAGTTCCGGGAATTCGGGATGCTTACACGGTAAATCTTTGACGGATTTTGGAGTTTAGATTTTGGATGCCAGGGCTGATAATTGGTAATGGGTAATTGGTCATTGGTAATTGGCCTGAAAGCGGGAATTTTTCTATTAGCCAATCCTCCTTCCTCACTCCCCACTTCCCAGTCTCCAGTTCCCCTCTCGCAATCTAAAATCTAAAATCTAAAATCTAAAATCGTTATGGCACATAGCTGGTGGGAAATTAGAATTCTTTGCGATCCGGCGCTGGAAGATATCATCTTTTGGCGTCTGGAACGATTTAACTGTCAGGGAACTGCTACTGAGATCAAAAGCAATTCCTGCCTGATGTCGGCTTATTTGCCCGAAGAACAGGCAGGATTGCTGGATTTGGCCGCTCTGTCTCTGTGGCTGCGCCAAGATGCTCTGTGTGCAGGTTTGCCCCTACCTGCGATGCAGTGGGATTTGATTGAAGATGAAGACTGGGGCAGCACTTGGAAGGAGCACTGGCAGCCTCAAGAAGTGGGCGATCGCTTTTTAATTAATCCGGCTTGGCTGCCCCCACCGACTGATACCGATCGCGTCATTTTGCGTTTAGATCCGGGTGTGGCTTTCGGTACTGGTGCTCACGCTACTACTCAACTTTGTCTGGAGTCGCTGGAAATGCGGCTCGGTTTTGATGACAAAGAGTGCATCGTTGCTGATATCGGCTGCGGATCGGGTATTTTGTCGATCGGCGCGGTGTTGTTGGGCGCTACAAAAGTTTATGCTTTGGATACTGATCCTTTGGCTGTGCGATCGACCATTAGCAACAGACTACTCAACCGCGTTAATTCTCAGCAGTTGGTTGCAGAGCTCGGAAGTATCGATCGCTTGAAAGAAATGGTAGATGAGCCGATCGACGGTTTGATCTGCAACATTTTAGCAGAAGTAATCATTGATTTAATCCCGCAGTTCACTGCAATTAGCAAACCCACTACTTGGGGCGTGCTCAGCGGCATTTTGCTCGAACAAGCTAAGCCAATTGCTGATACTCTCGAACAGCATGGCTGGATTGTCGCTACTCTGTGGAAGCGCCAAGATTGGTGTTGTTTTAATATTCGGCGTAGTTAACAATATGGTAATTGCTAATTCCTAATTGCTAATTGGTAATTTTGAATTCATGTTTCATCTTTGGGAAGTGAATTTATTTAAATAAATGTCGCACCTGAAAATAAACCGCGCCAGCCCAGTAAAAACCATTCACCAAAATCAACAACGTTTTTCCAACATAAGAATTAACAAAACCCAAAACGCGGTAAGTTGACAGCAGCACTAACAACATTTCCACCACAGAAACAATTGACCCGTAGTGCTTCCTATCCCAATAAGAAAACGGACTGATAAAACGGTAATTGCTGAACGGAAAAAAGTGCCTGTGAGCGTCGTCATTGTGGACGGGCAAATCCCCCAGAGAGTGTAGTATCATACTGATAAACAAAATTTGCACACTTTGCCAGCCAAAGTAATAAGCAATTAGCAAACCAATAACCGCAAGGGGAATTGAATGAAACAGAGCCACAATATCTTGCACAAAAGGCTCATAATATGCTTTTGACCAAATTGTAGCTGCGGGCAAGCGAGCAATGTATTTCGCCCAAACGTAAAATAAAAATATCGGAATATCCGGCAAAATTCCGCCGATCGCAATAATGAGATTAGCTTGCGGCAGTTGCGGTTTGCCAAGAATTGCCAGATTGATAATAGCGTGGCTGGGAGTCTTCATCAGTAGGGAGCGTCAACTAGGATTATCTTATTCATAATGAATCAGATATTAGACATCTCCCATAATTGTTGTGGAACAGGCATCCTGCCTGTTCTTGAATATCATTTTGGGAAATGTCTATTGGCTGACACACCCTACGTGTGAGATAATTGGCTCCGGTTACAAGAAAGGTTGCACTCGATCAATCAACTGCGCCGCTTGCACCACTCCCTCAATGCGATCGACCTCAGCGCCATTTTTGAACAACACCAAAGTCGGCAAAGCATAAATGTGATGCTGCGACGCCAACTGTTCGTACTTATCGGTGTCAATTTTGACAACCATCAGCTTGTCTTTCATCTGACCACTCACTTGTTCCAAAATCGGTGCCATCATCTGACAAGGCCCGCACCAAGTAGCGTAAAAATCTACCAACACCGGCAAGTCAGAGCCCGATAGTAACTCTTCAAAACTGCTGAACTGTTTTTGAACTGCCATAAGACAAAATAATTTTTTGGGTTCTGGCTCGATTTTAGTGCAAAATTCTCTGGTAGATTGCGAGGATACAATTATGGAACTATTACCAGAGACTTTTCAGAGATTGCGGGGTCAAGTTGCTGTCGTGACCGGTGCGTCGCGGGGAATCGGTCGCGCCGTTGCTTTAACCCTAGCAGCAGAAGGCGCTAAAGTCGCCGTCAACTATGCCAGTTCGAGTGCTGCTGCTGATGAGGTGGTAGCAGAAATAGTCGCTGCTGGAGGAGAAGCTGTCGCACTTGCAGCAGATGTCTCGAAAACTGACCAAGTAGATTTACTCACCAGTAATGTCATGCAAAAATGGGGACGAATTGACATTTTGGTGAACAATGCCGGCATTACTCGCGATACTTTGCTGCTGCGGATGAAGTTGGAAGATTGGCAAGCGGTAATTGATTTGAATTTAACTGGCGTGTTTTTGTGTGCGAAAGCTGCGAGTAAAATCATGCTGAAACAGCGAAGCGGCCGAATTATTAATATTGCTTCGGTTGCTGGGCAAATGGGCAATCCCGGACAAGCTAATTACAGTGCGGCGAAGGCTGGGGTAATTGGGTTTACTAAAACTGTGGCGAAGGAGTTGGCGAGTCGCGGGATTACTGTGAATGCAGTTGCACCGGGTTTTATCACTACAGATATGACTAAGGATGTCAAGTCTGATGAGATTTTGAAATATATTCCGCTGGGGAGATACGGGGAAGTTGAGGAAGTTGCGGGGATGGTGAAGTTTTTGGCTGCGGATGCGGCGGCGGCTTATATAACCGGGCAGGTTTTTAATGTGGATGGGGGGATGGTGATGGCTTAGGATTTCGGGATTTTTTTAACCGCAGATATCGCACAGGTAAGATGCCTAGATATCGCACAGGTAAGATGCCTAGATATCGCACAGGCAAGATGCCTAGATATCGCACAGGCAAGATGCCTGTGCCACTATGAAAGCGGATATCTGCGGTTAACAATTATTTTAAGGCGGCACGCAACTGATGGAGGACTTTTTTGTATTTTGCAATGCGTTGAAAATCTGCCTCTGTCGGATTGGCGATGCGACGAATATCGAGGTTATGAGTAACATCAGCGATTTTGACTCGCAATGCGATCGGGTTGGCAATCACACGTTCTAAATAAGCTGGATAAGCTTCTCCTTCTATTTTGGTGATCGCCTCGATCGCCGAGACGATTACTTCCGGAAAGCCTTCGCTTCTAAGTTGCTCAAGTGTAAGTTCAGAATCTTCGACAGCATCGTGTAGAACCGCTACGATTTTCTGCTCTAGAGAATTTACATTTTCCATCACAGCGAGCGGATGATCTAGATAGGGATTGCCTGCCTTATCAACTTGCCCCTCATGAGCTTTTGCGGCGATCGCGATCGCTCGTTGTAGTAATGATTCGTACTCTGAATTCGTATTTGACAACATCGTCAAAGAAGTTCTCTATTAAAGTTTCATTCCCCTCGCGGGGAAAACTTAGTGTAGGAGTTTTTATTTTAAATATTCCTGCAACAATTTCCAAGCCCTTTGAGTACCTTCCCCTGCGTTGACTTTTTCAAAATCTACATCTTTTCTCAAAACTACCAAACCCACACCTTCTTTGATTTCTATTTTATCACTCTCGCTCACTCTCGCCAAAAAAAGGTGGTTTTTTTGTAAAATTTTTCTCTCATTTTGAGTCTTTTGGTGAGTAAAAGTTGTGCTCAACTCCATTTTGTAATAATTGGTTGTGAGGCAAGTTTCTTCCTCCATTTCTCGCAGGGCTGCCTGCTGTGGACTTTCTCCAATGTCCACGCCACCACCAAAAGTAGAAAGCCTTCCTTGACTGGCCATAGCTGGAATATTATCTCGCAGTTGTGCCCCAATCTGACCGTTGGGGAGCATGAGAAAAATGCGTAACTGATCACCGCAACTGCGTTGCGGTATCGCCAGTGATATCAGCGATAGCTACGCACTCGAGTTGTAGATGGTGTTGTGCATTTAAACTGAATGTCACAAAACAATCCCCTTGGGGTGGGGTGGGCGTCCCGCCCGCCCAGAATATGCAATTTAAATGCGTGACAGCTTATCTCAATCAAATTTTTAATGGCTCCCCGCAACGCCGTCTTACCTCAGCTTTTGACCTGGTATTTTACCAGGTGGGTACCGTTGGCTCGGACTTAAAGTTTCTGGGTACAAGCCCAGTTTACTGCTGTCCAAACATCTTGATTCCCGAGAGTTAAGAGTTATAGATCAAAAAAACATTATTGGCAGTCACCAACGTCGCAGTAGAACCTTTATTTAATATATACCAACTAACCTGATTTTGGCAAGCTTCGAGCAATTTAACTTGCATACCAGATAGATTCAACGGTTTGAGCGATCGCCAGTGCTTGCGATCGCCCCTGAGCCACCTTGTCCGCGTCGAACACAACTGTAACGTGACCGAGTTTGCGGCCGGGACGCGATTCTTTCTTACCATACCAATGGACAAAAGCACCGCTAATTTGTGCCAGTTGTTTTCTTTTTGCTAAATAATCGGACTGGGCAGACTCGTAGCCTAGCAAATTTACCATGACAGCACCTGCACATTTCAGATCCGAATTACCTAAAGGCAGTTGACAAACTGCGCGCAAATGCTGTTCAAATTGTGAAGTTTCGCAGGCATCGATCGTAAAATGTCCCGAGTTGTGGGTGCGGGGTGCAATTTCATTGACTAACAGCTTATTATCGGTGGTTAAAAATAATTCAATGCCGAAGACGCCGACAGCTTGCAAACTGTTGAGGAGAGTGCGGGCGATCGCACAAGCTTCAGTTTTTACCTCTAAACTAATATCAGCGGGCGCAATCACCAGATGACAAACCTGATTTTGCTGTTGAGTTTCCACGATCGGATAAATCGCAATTTCCCCAGTTGCCGATCGAGCTGCAATCACAGCCAACTCGCGATCGAACGGCACAAACTCTTCCACTAGCAAAGACTGACCTTGGAGTTTAGCACGAATTGACTCAAAACTCCCCCGATCCTTAACAATAAAAGTACCTTGGCCGTCATAACCGTGGCGGCGAACTTTGACCACAAAGGGAAAGTCGATCGATCCAGCATCCGAGTCTCCTACAATCTGCACGCTGTCGGAAACAGAAATTGCCCGACAGTCGATCATCGCCACCGCCTTAAACAATTCTGGGGGCAAATCCGCGCTGCAATCCCATTCCCAAAACCGGGGAGTTGGCAAACCCAAACCTTGTAAATAACAGCGTTGAACGTACTTATCCAACAAAGGAGAAAGCGACGACAAACTCGGCTGAAATAACACACCTTGCTCTTCTAGCGGTCGCAAACCATCCAAATCCACAAACTCATTTTCAAAAGTAATAACATCGCAGCCAGCCGCCAATTGAGCCGTAGCCAAAACATCATCAACAGCAGCCAAAACAGCACCAGCAGCAACAGAAACTGCCGGGTCAGTAGCATTAGGAGTTTGTACTACCAATTCAATACCGAGCGCCCTAGCAGCCTCCCCCATCATCGAAGCTAGCTGGCCGCCGCCGACAACGCCCACCCGCTTAAATTTGGCAAACGAACTCGCAGCGGTTGGATTTGATTTCATGTGAGTAAAATTCCGCAAAGTTAACCAGCCTATCTTATCGCTATTTGGCCCTGGCTCAATTACAGTAATTGCAGAGTTAAAAGCCCGAAAATAGTTTTAATTGCATGATTAAATCGAGGCAGAACCCCGAAAAATTGGGCAGCTAAAGTCTTTAATTATTGCACGCTCTCAGCCATTGAGAAACAGCCGTCGAACCCCACTCCTCCAGAAAAGTGCCACATCTAGCAATTCCCTAGCGCCAAGCATGGCATAATTGACAGCACTGCAAAAAGCAGATAGAAAGGTGCAAACACTGAAAATCAGAGATTCAGGGAACAAAATTTATAGGTGAGGATACTGTGAAAGTTTTAGTTGTGGGGAACGGAGGGCGCGAACACGCGATCGCAAAAAAACTGCTAGAATCTACGCGGATTAAACAAGTATTCTGCGTACCGGGCAACGGCGGCACAGCTACCACCCAAGGCTGTCAAAATCTGTCGCTCAACATCGACGACTTCCAAGGCATCGAACGCTTTGTGATGGTCAACAACATCGGATTAGTCATCGTCGGCCCCGAATTGCCCCTATCGCTAGGCATCGCCGACTATTTCCAACAGCGAAAAATGATGATTTTCGGCCCCACCAAAGCCGGCGCCCAAATTGAATCCAGCAAATCCTGGGCCAAAGAATTGATGCTGGAAGCAGGCATACCCACACCCAAAGCTGCCGTATTTACAGACGCAGAAGCAGCCAAAGCATACGTTCTGGAACAAGGAACCCCCATAGTCATCAAAGCAGACGGACTCGCATCAGGCAAAGGAGTCACCGTTGCCACCACCGTCAAAATGGCTCACAGCGCCATCAACACCATTTTCCGAGGCGAATTCGGCACCGACAACATCCGAGTCGTCGTCGAAGAATTCTTAACAGGTCAAGAAGTCTCGATTCTCGCCCTCACCGACGGCATCACAGTGGAACCGTTGCTGCCCGCCCAAGACCACAAAGCTATCGGCGAAGGCGACAAGGGAGCCAACACCGGCGGTATGGGAGCCTACGCCCCAGCGCCCATCGTCACCCCGGAACTCATGGAAAGGATTCAAGAAGAAATTCTCGAACCCACCCTCGCAGCACTGCAAAAACGCAAAATCGACTACCGGGGTGTACTCTACGCAGGTTTAATGATTACCCCCGACGGAGAACCAAAAGTCTTAGAATTCAACTGCCGTTTCGGAGATCCCGAAACTCAAGCGGTTTTGTCGCTGCTGGAAACGCCTTTAGAAGATTTGGTGCTCGCCTGCTGTCAGCAGCGTCTCGGTGAATCTTCTATTCGCTGGAAGTCGGGGGCCTCTGTGTGCGTAGTTTTGGCTTCTGGGGGCTATCCTGGAAGTTATCAAAAAGGCAAAGTTATTACAGGTATCGAGGAAGCTGAAGCCAAAGGAGCAGAAGTGTTTCACGCCGGCACCCAGTTGAAGCACCAGCAGTTGGTGAGCGACGGCGGCCGGGTTTTGGGCGTCACCGCAGCGGGAGAAACTTTGGAACAAGCTATCTCCACAGCTTATGCAGCAGTTGATTGTATCCAATTTGAAGGGGTCTACTGCCGTCGGGACATCGGCCGCCGAGCTCTGGGCGATAAAAATTAGGAATGGCGACATCGACCGCCATCCGAAAGCCAAGCAATCTCAATGTAGAAATGTAACAATGAAGTTTGGTGTATCTGCGGTGGCGGTAGCGGACAAGTCGCAGCAGAAAATTTTATCTGAAGCCAACTGAATTTATCTTGCTTTTAATATTGAACGGGTGAACTGGTGAAATGCTGGCCATACTAAACAAAATCGGAGAAATTATTGCCCGCTGGTGGTCGGATTTTACCCTCCAGACCCGCCTGATGGCCGCTGCTACCCTCGTAGTGTCGTTAATTATGAGTGGCCTGACCTTCTGGGCCGTGAATACTATCCAGCAAGACGCCCGACTTAACGATACTCGTTACGGCCGTGACCTCGGCCTGCTGTTGGCGGCAAATGTGGCGCCGCTGATTGCCAACAACGATCGCTCCGAAGTCGCCCGCTTTTCCCGCCAATTTTACAGCAGCACCTCCAGCGTCCGCTATATGCTTTATGCAGACGAAGCGGGGGATATTTTCCTGGGGATACCCTTTTCGGAATCCGAGGTGGAGACTTCCCTGACACTGCGCCGCCAGATCAAACTTCCCGATAATTTTCTCGCCGATATTGAGGCGAGAAATTTAACTTCTTTGCCTTTGGTGCGGCAGCATTTGACGCCAGATGGAGAAGTTACCGATGTATTTGTGCCGTTAATTCATGAAGACAAATATTTGGGAGTTTTGGCGATCGGCATTAACCCCAATCCCGCAGCAGTTATCTCTTCAAATCTGACTAGGGATGTCACTTTAGCAGTATTTGTCACAATTTGGGTGATGGTAATTTTGGGAGCTGTATTTAATGCCCTGACAATTACTCAGCCGATCAAACAATTAGTCTTCGGGGTCAAAAATATCGCCAGCGGGAATTTTAAGCAGCGAGTTGACCTCCCTTTGGGTGGAGAATTGGGCGAGTTAATTGGCAGTTTTAATGAAATGGCCCAGAAACTCGAAAGTTATGAAGAACAAAATATTGAAGAACTGACAGCGGAAAAAGCTAAGTTAGAAACTTTGGTATCAACGATTGCTGATGGCGCGCTTTTATTAGACGCAAATTTGCAGGTAATTTTAGTTAATCCGACGGGGATGCGGATTTTTGGCTGGGAAGGCAAAAATGCGCTCGGAGTAAATGTTCTGAACATTTTGCCTTCGGAAGTGCAGCAGGACTTGGGGAGACCGTTGCAGGAAATAGCTGCGGGCGATCGCGACGGCGGCGAATTTCGCATCTCGATGAGCGAACCAGTTAACCGTACAATTCGGATTGTTTTAACTACAGTCATTCTGCACAAAGCGCCCGGTGCCGAACCGCTGTGCAAAAGCTGCATCCGCCATGAGGAAGATACCTGTACCGAGCCACAACGCCCGCTAGCTGTAGAGTGTACTTTCTACGAGCAAACCTCCAAGCATCAAGGTTCAGGAAATTACCGGGAAAGTCTCAAAGGCATTGCAATGACAGTGCAGGACATTACTCGCGAAGTAGAACTCAATGAGGCTAAAAGCAATTTTATCAGCAATGTTTCTCACGAATTGAGAACACCTTTATTTAATATCAAATCTTTTATCGAGACTCTCCACGAGTACGGAGAAGACCTTCTAGAAAGTGAGCGCCGGGAATTCCTAGAAATTGCCAATCGAGAAACCGATCGACTAACTCGTTTAGTTAACGACGTGTTAGACTTGTCGCGACTGGAATCCTGCCGAGTTTATCACTTGGAAGCTGTTGACCTCCCGCAAGCTGTGGAACAAACCCTGCGGACTTATCAGTTAAATGCTAAGGATAAAGGCATTGAATTAGAGCAAGAAGTTGACCCGTATTTGCCCCCTGCTTTAGGTCATTACGATTTGTTACTACAAGTATTTGCAAATTTAGTAGGAAATGCCTTAAAATTTACGCAATCCGGCGGCAAGGTAGCCATTCGAGCGTATTTGCTAGAGTCGGAGGCGCCCACCCACAAAGACGGTCAATCCGGGAAGCAAAACTTGTCACCGGATGCCAAACATTTTCCGGTAGTGCGGATCGAAATTTCTGATACTGGAATTGGCATAGATCCTGAAGACCAACAAGCAATCTTCGATCGCTTTTTCCGGGTAGAAAACCGAGTACACACTTTAGAAGGAACGGGATTAGGTCTTTCTATTGTCAGAAACATTATTGACAAGCACCACACTAAAATTAATTTAGTTAGCGAAGTTAATGTGGGTACGACTTTCTGGTTCGACTTGGCAGTTTATCAGCCGAAACAAACACTAGAGATGGAAAATTCTTGGCCAGTGGAAGCAACGGTGGAGAGTGAAACAATTGCGAGTCATATTCAGTGATCCCACTTAATTAAACGTAAAACGCGATCGGTGTTAAAGCCCCGACTTCTTAAAGAAGTCGGGGATATGCCTATTCTGTTTAAAGATTCTCCTAATAGGCCTGACCAAACGCTGACATCATCCGTGTGGATTATCCTTAGCTGTCCTATCTAAGCTCAATTTTACCGATAAAACTACATACCAACACCAATAAGTACCAACCCCCAATAATCCCCCCTCTGTCAAATTAGTCATTAGCATAAATGTTAATAAATACAAAGGCAAACCTGACTCAGGAAAACTTCCTTTAACTAGGTACTTTATACCTCTAAATATATTATTTAAAAATGACAAAATAAACAACAACAATCCGCACCAACCCAGATCGCAAATTATATCAATAAAACCATTGTGAGAGTGGGGTGGTATAAAACCAGATTTAGCTACTATAATTCCGTAAGCTGGATTTTCCAAGCCACGCCAAGACTGCCAAAATCCTGCAATCCCATAACCAAATATGGGACTATTTTGATTAATTCGATCAATAATTAAAGGCCAAAAGTCTGTCCGACCCGTTAAAGTCATATCTTTTCCCAAACCATCCACAATAATAGCCTCTAAATTATTTAACACCAAAATACTTATACCTATACTACCCGCCAGAAATAAGATAAAGCAGACAAAAGCCCATTTGACTGGTAATTTTTTTAAGAGGGCTAAATAACTCCACAAACTGATTAATACCACTGTCAAAATGCGACTAGCACCGCTACAACCTTTTTGCAATCCTATTAAAGCTATTAAAGTGATAAATAATGAGAAATATCGATATTTACGCTCTTTAACAGCATATAAAATCCATAAGGAAGCTGTATTAGCCATTTGAAAAGAAAAAGGGTTTTTATGGCCAAAAACTCCTGTCCAACAACCGTCCGGTGCGGGATTTGGTTTCACAACTCCCCATAAAGCTAATAAACCAGTTAGCCATCTCAATAATCCATAAATTTCCAACCAACTATACACTTTTCCTACATAAATAGAAACCAGTGTTATTCCCCACATAGCCAAAATAGCCCTAAAAGTAAGTTCAGGAGTTTCTGACCACAAGCCAGATAAAGTCATGAGCAACAAAAACAAACCTAAAAAAATGTCTCCTGCTATCCATTTAATGACTAGAGAGACTGTTTTTTGGGTAGTTTTAGTTAATCGGGGAAATAATATTAATATCATGGCCCCATAAATAGCAATTTGACCAATAATCGTTGGGGGTGTACTGTCTAAATTGTATAAAACTTTAGGATGGATCTTGGTAAAGGGCATTGCCGTGAGCCCCGAACCACCAGTGATGGTAAAAAAAAGTATCCCCACAAAAATCTTTTCTAATGTGAGACCCAATTTGGGATGGCGTGCGACTAAAATATAAATAGTCACAAAGACGATAAGCGTTAAACACAATAGCATCAACCCAAACATCGGCACCCTTAAAATATCTTTCATGGCTTTACCTCTATCATAAATTTGTTACTACCTATGAAATGGCTTACCCTCCGTGCTTTAAAACTGCCACTGCTGGCGCTGGTACTCACTTTCTCCTACCCTCAAACCAACCTCGCTCAGTCGCCCGCCCCCCCCGCAACAAGTATTAATACTGACTACTATCTAGGTGGTGGAGACAATATTAGAATTGATATCTACGATCTGCCTCAGCTTAGTGGGGAGTATCAAATTCCCGCTGGGGGATCTATTCAAATCCCCATTATTGGTAGTATTTCCCTTCAAGGATTAACTTTAGAACAGGCAGCCCAAGTTATCACTAGAGCTTATGGCCGGGTCGTAAAAAGACCTTTAGTTACAATCAGCTTACAAGCTGCCCGCCCGCTTAATATTTGGTTATCGGGTGAAATAAGTCGTCCCGGCTCCTACTTATTGCCCCTAGCTAATGGAGGTGGCACTAGACCATCAATTCAGTTTCCCACGCTTCCTCAAGCTTTAGAAAAAGCTGGGGGTATTCGAGCTAGCGCTGATATTCGACGAGTAATTGTGCGGCGTCGGCTTACCGCTAACAAAGAAATAACTATCACTTATAATCTGTGGGATTATTTACAAACTGGTCAGAGCAGCCAAGATATCACGTTGCGAGATGGAGATCAAATCTTGGTTCCCCCTCAAGAAACCATTAATTTAGCAGAAACAAATCAACTTAGTGAATCTAATTTTTCTATACCAGCAGAGCAACCCCGTACTGTCTCAGTATTCGGAGAGGTGAAGCGTCCCGGTAGATATGTAGCCATTGGTGGTGATACCCGAAATGGTGAAAGAACCAGCGGACAACCGACCATCATTCGAGCTCTACAACTAGCTGGTGGCATCACATCAATCGCTGATCTTCGGCAAATCCAACTCCAACGTTATACTAGAAGTGGCCAACAACAAATTAGAACTATTAACCTCTGGCAATATTTGCAAGAACAAGATACCTCTCAAGATACTATACTACAAGAAGGGGATATCATCTTTGTCCCGACAGCGACGGCGATCGACCCTGGAGAAGTTTCTGTTCTAGCTACTGCTAGCTTTGCTCCGGCGACTGTGCAAGTGAGCGTTATCGGAGAAGTCAATACTCCGGGTGGACTCAAATTACCTCCTAATACTACCTTAAATCAAGCCATTATGAGTGCGGGGGGTTTCAGACAAAATCGCGCTAACTCTAGATATGTGGAACTGATCAGGCTGAATCCTAATGGCACTATATCCCGATCGCAAGTAGCAATTAATTTGAATCAAGGAATCGACGCTCAAAGCAACCCACTGATTCAAGATAATGACATAATTATAGTGGCACGATCGAGGAATGCTATCTTGATAGACAACATTAACACTGTTCTCTCACCAGTTAATAATATTATTGGTGGAATTCTCGTTCCCACCCGACTCATAGAGCTACTCAGACTATTCGGAAATTAGGAATTAAATAACATTCTAGCTATGGATAAAAAACTGTTGTCTTCCCTCAAGAATGACCTTAATGGTCAATATTTGTCTGCTCCCTCCGCTAATTACCTAGCTAGTACCCCAGCAGAGGATGACCAAGTTCTTGATATGAATTGGGTACTAGCTGTCGTCAAACGTCGCCTTCTGGTGATGGGCCTAGTAGCTGCCAGCATAGCTACTTTAAGCGGTAGTTTCGTGCTCACGGCAGCCAAAAAATCTATTACCGAGTATGAAGGAAAATTTACAGTTTTAGCAGAACCCATTACGGCTGACGATCGGCTATCAAAGCTCTTGGTTCAAGCTCAAAATAACAGTTTAGGCATCACAGACTTGAACAAAATTAAATCATCAGCGGAAGAAGGTTCTTCGGTGGATTATCAAAGTTTATCGCGGGTTTTAAAAAGCCCAGAAGTGTTACTACCATTAGTTAATAAATTGCAGAAAAAATATCCAAATTTTGACTATAAAATTCTCAGTAGTCGCTTGATTATCCAACGTGTTACTTTCTTGCGAGATGGGAAGCAGGGGGGTACTAAACTCGTAGATATTAGCTACCGCGATCGAGACCCCAAGCGCCTCCAATATGTGCTGGATGAAACTGCCAAATATTACCTAGAATATATGGGAAAAGAGCGTTTAAAAGTTAGCAAACAAAGTATGGATTTTATTGATCGACAAATGCCACCACTCCAGCAGAAAGTAGATAAATTGCAACAAGAATTACAAATTTTAAGAGTTCAGTATAACTTTAATCAACCAGAACTACGCAGCCGCAGCCTATCAGATCAGCTAGATATTTTAACTAATCGTCGCCTAGAAGTGCAAGGACAACTGGCAGAAAGTAGGCTTCAATATGAAAGCTACAAAAAAAGAGCGTTAACGGGCGATAATCGTTGGATTGTTGATATTAGCCCCAAATCCTATGAAAATTTAATTGGCAAAGTAAATGAAATAGAGTCGCAATTAGCTTTAAGCTCTACTCAATTTTATGAAAATAGCCTTCCCATTCAATCTTTGCGGGAAAAGCAGCAAAGTTTGCGCGCTTTAATGAAAAAAGAAGCTGATACTGTCCTCTTGCAGATGCAATCACAACTAAAACAGTTGGAAGCTCGCGAGCGATTGATAACTAATAGCCAAAACTTACTGCAAGCAAAAATCACTCAAATGCCCCAAGCTCAACGTCGCTACGATGACCTACAATTAAAACTAGAACTAGCTAAAGATACTCTCAAACTCTTCCTCGAAAAACAAAAAGCTTTACAACTAGATGCTGGTCAAATTGATGGCTCTTGGCAAATTATATCTAAACCACAGTTAATCACAAACGAAAATGGTGATCTCCACCCAGTAACAGAAAAACCAACCCGTCGCCACCTAGCCATTGCCCTCGTTATTAGCACTTTACTAGGCATTGCTATAGGTTTCCTAGTAGAAGTTTTAAATACTGTTTTCCATACTCCAGAAGAAATTAAATCAGCAACTAAACGCCCTCTTTTGGGAGTCATTCCGATCGCCAAAGCGATGAGAATTAAATCTCGTAGAGGTGAAAGGGTTCCCCCTCAATTCACTAGCGTAAGTTCAAATACTAACAGTGCAAGCTTAAAACGAATAATAGTTTCAAATTACAAAGATTTTCCTGTGGTCGAGGCATTTCACTACTTATACACAAATATTCAATTATTAAATGCTGAACACCCAATAAGTTCTTTAACCATCACTTCGACCATTAAAGGTGAGGGTAAGTCCACTGTAGCACTTTATTTAGCTAAAACTGCTTCTGCTGTTGGTAAACGAGTATTATTAGTGGATGCTAATATGCGTTTGCCTCAACTGCACACATACCTTGGCTTATCAAATATCAAAGGTTTAAGTAATGTTTTAAGTTCGGATTTAAGCTTAAATGAGGCTATTCAGCGATTACCCGACGATGACAATCTTTTTGTCCTCACAGCAGGTACTATTCCCCCTGATCCCATTAAATTACTTTCTTCGAGAAAGATGCACTATGTAATGGAACAATTCCTCGCCTTATTTGATTTAGTCATTTACGATACGCCGCCTTTGATTGGTTTAGCAGACGGCCATTTACTAGCTTCTCAAACTGATGGTACAGTGCTGATAGTAAAAATAGAAAAAACCGATCGCGGTCTGGTCAACAAAGCTTTAGATCAACTAAAGGTAGCGGATTTTAAAGTATTGGGAGTAGTAGCTAATGGGGTTAAATAACGAAGGCTGAAATGAAGTTAGATAGCGAAAGGAAGAAGTAAGACAATTTTGGATTTTGGAATTTTAATTAGCGAGAGGTATTAACTTACTAGATAGGGGTTTGGAGTTAGCCTATATCCCACATTCCGCAGGTGCGATCGCGCGAGCGAGTATTTTTCAAAGATTGGGCCACCGAACCCGCAAAAATAAGAGGCAATATTGAGCATTTCTAGTGTCCGGTTGAGCTGGCGGGGCGACAAGTCGCTTATAACGCTAATAGAATAAGCCTCATAGCTCTTATTCCTTGTTGATAATTAGGTAGTTTATGTGGAGACAAAGACATTAATTCAACA